>NZ_JAYKTS010000014.1 GCF_037024155.1 Bacillus sp. 2205SS5-2 | reverse complement strand
AAATGAAAAACTTTTATTAAAGCGATTAAATAAACTTGTTCATAGTAAACTTCTTCAAGTACTAGACTAGCATTGCTTTCGTCAACAATCTGGACATCTATTTGGACATCCTTACAAAATTCTGAGCAAAAGGGATACTCATTTAAATATATTGAACCAAGTTTAAAAAAGTTAATGTATTATGATAATTTAGTTTGGAGTGAAGTTGAAAGTGCAATCTTCAGGTCAATTACAGGGACTGGTTTAAAGGATACCACTTGTAGAAGTATTGCTTTTTGGATAACATACGTTATGAAGTGGTTTTTCTAAGGAGGAATTTATTATGAATGAAAGAGAAAGAGAAGAATTAGTAACTACCCAAATACGCTTGCAAAATGCAATAATTTCTCTTTATGAGCATCTCGCTCCTGGTTTTAAAACACGAGATTTTGTCATA
Source organism: Bacillus sp. 2205SS5-2 (assembly GCF_037024155.1). NCBI lineage: Bacteria > Bacillati > Bacillota > Bacilli > Caryophanales > Bacillaceae > Bacillus > Bacillus spongicola. Next base: position 107,293 of record NZ_JAYKTS010000014.1, on the reverse strand, counting down.
TTAAAATATGGATTATCTTCATTAGAAAGCGATAAGCTAGAAAAATTTTTAATAGATCAACAGATACAAAAGAAAATTCCTACCAAAAAGGATATTCAGGTCAAATTGGCGGAAATACAAGATTTGCCTTTAGAAAGTATACCGTTAGATAAAGTTGAAGAAATTATTCAAGGATATTCTTCTGATGGAATAATGAATAAAATGTTAGAAAAAGTGTTGAAAAGTTAAACAAAGAAACCTCATTGTGCAATCGAACGTTCTTCTTGAATTCTTCGAATCTAAGTTCCATGAAAAAGCAGCTATATCATACCCTGATATTAGCTGCGTTATTTTATCGATTAGAATATGATAACTACGATATTTTCAACTTAATAGGTATTCGTTGATCCATATTAAGTTGAAAGGTTCCATAAGGATTCACATGATTATAAAATAATGGTGTTAATTCTCTAAAGTCTTCAGGAGTCATTTTCTTCAACCAATACTGGTTATTCTCATAGAGAACCTCTTGAACCATTAAGGTATTGATGTAAACAAAACAGTTTTGAAGCAATTGAAGCGATAAGACTGACACCTCTTAGTCTTCTAGAGAATTAGAACGCATCTCACTATTTTTCCCGTAAAAAATGTAGCTATTAACGGAGTTCCAGTGTTCAACAGTATTTAATCCCTCATGGATTTCTCTACCAACTTCTTCAAAGTGTAAATAATTACACAAGAAGATCGTTTTGATTGCTTTTCCTAACTCACAAAGCGCCTGATAGGTAGGATGTTTTGTATCCCTGGTAAATCTCTTTAAAATCGATTCTGCTGATGCAGTTCCAAACCGCAAAGCCGTTGCAAACTTTATGATCTGTTCATATTGTTGACGGATGATATCCCAGTTAATTGGTCTACTTAAAACCTCTTGTAAATGAGGATACTCCTCATTCATACCAGTTTCTGGACGATATAGCTTTTGAGAACCGATATTTTTAAAGCGTGGCATCAGTTTAAAGCCAAGTAGATGACAAAAGGCAAAAGCGACAACACCTTGTCCATGAGTGTCGACATAATTCCGGTCTACTTCCATGTCCGCACAGTGACGAAGGACCCCTTCCATCAAAGCCGCCACTTCCGAAGAAAGGCAAGACTTAAGTTGAGAGTAGATACAAGCTGACTTTCGATCTGTATGCCAATAGATCATAACCCCATGCTTTTTATATCGAGGATGCCATTCAGTAAGAAGATTTTGATCCCATGATCCAAAATGTTTTGAATCGGGCGCACATGCAGTGGTAGCTTCTCCCCATACTTCTTTCATTCGATTGTAGATGATATGGTTGGTAACCTCTGCATTCGCTTTACGTAAGTGATCTTTATGTATGAATTTTTGACGGATATAGCGAAGCTCTCGATAACTATCGGTGTTGCTTCCTGCAGAAACAGCTTTTAAACCTGTATTGGTTCCTAGTCCAAATAACCCCCGTAGGAGTCGACGTTGAATCGTTTTTCGTTCCAGGATTTCTCGATCTGCTGTAGTCTTAAAATGCTCAGTGAAATCTGTATGAAAATCGGTTTCTTTTAATAAATCTAATAAATTTATATCCGACCAGCGATTCTTGATTTCATATTTGATTTGAGCCAAATGTGGGGGATCAGGCTGTTTCTCTAAAGGAGAAACTCGAATCCACCCTTTATTATGTTTGGTCGTAATGGCGACTTGCTGATTATTCTTTTCTTCAAATCCATAATTCAATAGACTTAGCCGATCCTTCATTAACTGTTTGATTTCGGAAATAAACAAATCTGCTTCAATGGGTACTTTCAATGCTTGAAAATGTTCTTCTTTACGCTCTTCAAAATCTTGAGGTAAGACTTCGTCAGGATTTCGATATCGATCTGCACCCTCAATCCACACCTCTTTACAAAGAAGTCGAGTACGAAGTGATTGTAATACTGCAATTTCATAATTAATTCGATTCACTCTCTCAATCCCTTTATTATCTGTTTCAATAATGATACTTTTCCATTTGTGTTGGATAACTCCATCAATAGGGACTTCATCTCCGATTGGAAAATAACGTTGGCCACTTTCGCCATACTCTTGAATAAGTTGGATGGCTTCAATTACAGGCTGATGAAATTGATTATTTGAGCGAAAAGTAAGACTTTTAAATATTTCAGAAAGTGATTTCCGATAATGTCCTTGATAAGAAGAGTGCATTTTTGTATAGATTTTCCCTTTGTACTCCCTATTATTTCTTGTCATGTCCTTAATAATCTCTCGAATCACGTCAGAACCAACTATCGGGAATATAGTATCTTGGATGACTCCATCTGTGTGATCGACTACAGCTTCTAGTAAATTGATTATGTGTTTATTTTTCCCTTTTACTCGTTCCAATTCTTCCATTTCCTCTTTACGTGTAGTTTTCATGGCTTTGTTTCCTAACTTGTGTGTGATTTCATCTAAAAGATCAGCTAAAGAGTCAATGATTTCAGCAAGACGATTGGAAAATAAAATGGCAAGTAGGGTGTAACGAATTGGTTCAGGATGTGCGCGTAACTCGGTTACAGTCTCAGTAGCTGTACGGAGCCGATATTTTTCCACTAATTTCGGAGTCATTTGCTAACATAAACCGTCAGGAATTTGAAGATGTTGAATGGCGAGCAGTTTTCTAATTTCCATTTCCATCGTATTTACACTGGGTTTACCAGGAGAGGATAGTAGTTGCCGAAAAGTTAAAATGTCGTTGCTTTCTTCATCAGGAATTTCAGATTCGAAAAAACCACTGGCACCTTCAGCTGAATAGGATTCAAGGAAGGCATCTAATCGTGAACAAGTCTTAGGGGAAAGTTTCTGATGGGTGGTCTTATATAAATCCTTTTCAAAATGATCAATGGCAGATTCAATCATTCGCTTCAAGCTTCCTTCAGAGGGAGGCTCGACTTTCCATGTCCGAAAAGACTATATGTTTGATTCTTTAAGTAATCGGTATCATGTGAAAATTGAACTTGTTCTCCTAACCATTTAGTGAGAAGAATATTGTCATTTGCAGTAAGTTCTCGAAACCCGAAAAGATTACGTATTGTTTTTCGATGTTCTGTGTAACTTCTATCTTTTCCACCCCAACCATAATTGTCAAAAAATTCTTCTATAGAGGAATCTACTTGATTAGCTAGGTGTTGAACTATATCTAGTGGTCCATCTTGCTTCGTATCAGGAAACTGAGCTTCCTGTTGAAAATATTTAAGAAGAACGGCGAATCCTAAACGGTTTGCGCTTGACTTCTTACTCAGCACTAAATGGTTTTCGTTAGGTAATAAGCTAAAATATTTATCAAGTTCTTTTTGATTCCAATTTCTTTTCAATGGATATCCTCTTCTCTCTAGGTCATTTATATACAGTATAAATTTCGACATAGAAAGCTTCAATCATAGTTTGCGTAATTTTCAAAAAACTAATTTACTTTATTTAGGATTTTTCCTACGGACTAGAACAGCTACCCTGTCACTAGGCCTCATAGGTATGTAAATATTAAAGGTACAACCCATTACAATAGTTAAAATTCCAACACAATGATAAGTTTCAAGTCGAACATTCAATCATATGAAAGGTATTTAATTGATAGAATGGAATATGTATGCTTCATGGACAGAAGTTGCTGGATGGTTTTGAGCATTAATGGGCCTTGTATCACTAGTAGCAGAATATGGTACTGGTCCAGCAGGATGGATTGGAATTGGAATTGGAATTGCACTATACTATGGTGAGGCTCGTGCTACTCTTGGAGGACTAGCTTCAACTGTTTTTGTAACATATTCGAGACTATCTTTAAGCCGATATGCTGCTCAATACTGTCAAAACTTTAGGGATATATTATATTATAAAAATTGGGGTACGGTATCTATTATTCTAGTAAACGGATTCTAAATTGTGATATAAAAAAACTCCAACAAGAGGTTTTTTATATTTTCCCCTCTTTTATCCACCGAAAAATCGTAACACTTCCAAATATTCCAACTAATAAAACCAATATAGACATAGTTGTATAAATGCCTACAACATTTAACTCTTTTAACCCAGAGAAATTACTGAATATAAAATAAAGTAAAAAGAAGAATGCCAAATATAGAAAAATAATAGGTATAATCCATATCGCCCTTACCAAATTATTGCTCATATGCTCACCTCATATTAATCTCATTTACCTTAATATACTATTAATACTGTAACCAATAGACACCGTATAATCATTATTTGTTTATTTTTTCTCAATTCTGAAAGTTTACCTAAATACCTTGATTCTTGCAAAAAAACTATCCTATCAAAAATAGTCTAAACGTGCCTCATTGACGGAGCTTTTGTCGTTTCTGGAAATAAAAAAGGACATTTTTACATTTCTGAAGAAATTTTGGTTACCACCCCAAAATCCATTAAAAAGGAGAATGTCCATTATTTATATAACCAAATATTCCCATATAGTCAAATTTATTTTTGCTTTAGGCCTAGGTTTTTCTAAACTCCAAACTCATCACCTGTCGACTTTTATTCATGGAATCATTTTGACAGATGGGAAGAAAACAGCCTCCAATATTCAAAGATCGACCCGTGGGACAAGTCACTTAAGCTGTATAACAAAAATTTCTAAACCAGTCTTCTTGGTGTCCAATTCGCGCAAATCGTAGACGTATACATTTTATGATGAGTAAAATCAAAAAAACTTGCGAAACAAGGAGATACAAGCCCCATCATCGTTCTCACTCTGATGGGAAAAGTGTTTGGTCTCCTTGTATTGTGACTGCCCACGTTGTAAATGAAGGGTATTCCTTTGCTTTCAAATATCGATCCTGCTTCAGAGAATCCTACTGCAGCGTCAAAGGGTAGCACTTGATTGGTGGGCTACGGACAAACCGAAAAATTTATCCAGCAGGCGTTGGAATCAAATTGTCCCAATTTATCTCTGATTATAACCGGAGTGATGATCTTCATCCCGTTACGGTGGGGCATCTCCGATATAAAATATACTCGTATGAAGGAAATCTCAGTGACACTGAGAATGCTAGGGTCTTGGTGTCCTGGATGGATAAATACGATTCAAAGAAAAAAGCGTTCTGTCGCCTCTGTACGGTCTCCAGCCTGAATCTCGTAACAATCTTGAGCTACTATGAAGTGCGTTGGCACATCGAGACAGGATACAGGTATTTGAAAGATTTGCTCGATTTTGATCATTACCAGTTACTTTCGTACAAAGGGATAGAGCGATATTGGTGTATACCATTTCTTACCTATAACTTCCTCGAATGTCAGAGGAAAGAGTGGGACAAGGAAGGGATTATCACCATTGGAGACACCGTTCGCCGAATCCGAAAGGACCATTTGGGTCAGTTGATTCTTTATACTTGTGAGCAAGGGACCGCTCAAACCCCCTTCACAGAAGTAGTAAAACGTCTAAATTTCTCGGCTTAAAAACCAAATACCTTTACCCTTCTTTTAGTGCGGCCATTTTTGAGTGATAGTAATAAAATTGCAAGACTCAAGTAAAGTATTAGACTTGAACTTGAAAATAAAATTGGATGCTAGATCGATAATACTAAAAGTAGAGGAGAATGACGTTTACCCTACAATTATCATAAGTTCAATTACGGAGAGGTTACAGTTAACTCATAAATGTAATAATAGATTCCTGGATTCCCTAGTGGAATCACATCTATTCTAGGAGATCCATCATTAACCCGAGTCTGTAAAGAGGTTTCACTAATAACTTGATTAAATCGAATATTCTCTTCGTTCTCTACTGTTTGTGAAGTGTAAGCAATAAAATTCCCTCGAATTGTTGGATCTTCATTCCTGTCTATCCGATATATCGTTAAACTTGCTGCATTGCTATTCGCTCCGCTTAAGTTGATACTATCTCCACTTCTGTTTCTTATGTTCATAGTCACATTTGTAGCAAACTCCTGACTAGGAACTTGAAAAAAACCTGAACCAGTTTGTACACTATCGGTCCCGCCTGAAGTTAAAAGGTCTCCACCAGACCGTGATCCCTCTACCTCAAATGTCCCAATACCAGGAATCGTTAAGAAGAGTGAAAAAGATAGTGAAATGAAGTCTAGGTCAGGGCATTTGGATTCTTTTGAATATCTATTAGAATTTTTCATTTAGATTTTCTTTCCTTTCACATAAGATATTTACCTTATACCTTATGTAAAGGAACTTGAGCTTGTCACTTTAAAATAAAATAATAGTTATCAGTCTATTGATCCTTAAAAAGTAGCGGAAAAAGATCCTTATCTTTTAAGAAGATGAAGATTACATTAAGAGATCCTGGTAGAATTTTAACATTTGCTCATAACATACTCTTTCAAGTTCTTTCGATCATTCATTAATTAGGTAGAATAAATCTAATCAAATGAGCATTACTACTTTTTAGAACGTGGACAAACATACATTTATGAAGGTTCAACTAGCATTCAGTTCATACACCTAACACATTGTTGATTAAACTCCCATAGCATATATTGATTATTTTTATATTTAATCATTTATAAATTAAGAAAGGAGTTTAATTTGATGTCTAATTATTGTAGAAAAAAAACTTGGAATGGTCCCAACATTACCTTTGAAGTGTCTACTGAAATTGATTGTCAAGGGAATGTGACGGGCTGTGTCACCTCGGATGGAGAATGTCCTGTTTCTGGGGTGGAAGTTTTCTTTTCCAGCTCTATTCCTGATCGCATTAGTTTTAATCCGAATCCAGCAACCACAGATGAAAATGGACAATTTTCTTCCATGGTAACCGTTCAATTACTCACTAGTTCGACTGTCGCAACATTTTTAGCAAGTACGACGGTTGATAATACCCCTATTTCTGACACGGAGTTTACGACTGTAGGGTGTCAGGTTCCTGCAGAAACCGTTTATGTTACGAACTTACTTTCAAATAATGTTACAGCTATTAATGGGCAAACAAATACCGTTATTAAGACGTTATCCGTTCAGTCGTCACCTGCACGAGTCATTGTGACACCTGATGGAAAATTTGCTTTTGTAGCTAATGTAACTGCAGGGTCTGTTTCAGTCATTCGTGTATCAGATAATACACTGGTCGGTGATCCAATTCCTACAGGGGCACGTCCTGTGAATTTAGTTTCATCACCTGATAGTCAATTTGTGTATGTCTATAATGCAACTGCTAAAACCGTTTCTGTAATCGAAGTGAGTGATACGCCGAGTGTTATCAAAAATATAGATGTTGGTGAGGGAACAGGGGGGCCAATTCCATTTAAAAATATTGTCATAACTCCCAATGGACAGTTTGTTTATGTAGCGAATACACTAGACAGTACGATTTCCATTATTCGAACTTCTGATAATCTAGTAATCAAAACCATAGCTGTACAAAATGTCCCTTTGTCTATTGTGAGCTCACCCGATAGTAAGAGAGTGTATGTTGTCATTTCGAACGGAACACTTACTGTGATCGATACGGAGAGTCAGACTGTGATTTTGGACATTACGAGTGTTATTTCTTCTCAAAATTTAGCCATTACACCCAATGGTGAATTTATCTATGTGATTGGTTCCACTCAATTCGTTGGAGTCATAAGGACTTCGGATAATACCAAAATAGCGGAATTCCAACTATCTAAAGCGAACTTCGCACTAGATATCGTCGCCTCTCCAAACTCAGACTTCGTATATATAATAGCCAATCAAAATTTTGTAGCCTTTGGAAGTTATAATGTTATAAATGTAAGTACCAACACAGTTATGAAACAAACACAACTAGGTGTTAACCCACAACAAATGGCTATTAACACGGATGGAAGTAGGTTGTATGTATCAAATGGTGATCCTGATAATGTTGAAGTCATCCAAACCTCAGATAATGAAGTGATCGCAAATATATTTGCCACTGGAAATGGAGCACAAGGTATTGCTGTAACTCCTCAATAATAAAAAATGTGCGCAAGTTTTAGACGACTGAAAACATCTTAAGAGACCCCCGCCTTGGAGGATTTACTTCGTTAGAAATTTCGTTTCTATTTCTCCGATCAAACGAACTCATTCGATTCTTCTGTAATTAGTCTCCTGAATTATTCATAGAGATGGTTACAATTAACCTCGAAACCAGTAGTGATAGATCATTCAAGAGGAAATATTGATCACCCATTAGGTGAAAGTCTAAAAACATGAAAAAAGCCCCATTTTTGGTAATGTAATAGGTACCTAAGCCAAAACAAAACCAAAGAGGGGCTCTTCTATGACTAGGTTAAATGAACAATCCTTAGATTTCAACGGAAGAATAGTGCAACGGAGGGGCAGGTACCTCGTTCCGTTTAAAAGAAAAAATGGTACTGTGAACCAGTCCCTTCGCCTACATTTCTCATCTTAAATTATATGCTAAATCAATGAATGGCCTAATTTGTTCAAAATCATCTACCCACTCTAACCTAATATATGTCTCATGTGGATATCTTTCATCGTCATAATGCTGGCGATCAAATTGTCTTTCCAAAATATGATCTATTTTTTTTTTGATTACTAAGACCTAATTTTTGGCCCTTTTTACCTATGTGAAGAATAAAATGTCTTTGCCTTTGGATAGACAGGGTCGCAAATTTTGGTTTTCCTATACGTTTATAACCAATTCCATCTCTTGTCCCTGCATCTTCAATATCAGTGAAATCAGCTTCCTTCCATATGTAACTATGTATTTTTCTTGCTACCTTCTGAGCAGTGACTTTTTCAAATTGCAAAAAGAAATAATCAATAGTCTTTGCTCCACCTATGCAGTTGATTACACAGAACTCCTCAAACTGATCTAATAAAAAGCAAGTTAATACATCATTGGTTTCTTCAAAATTCTAAATTTGTTCTCTAAAGAAATTTCTTATCTCTTTCCATGTTAAAATGATATTTTCATTCACTTTTTGATTAATAGCAAATCTTTGTTTATGCCCTTCAAGTTGATTTATTTCTAAATATGAACCTATCCCTATCTTAGTTTCTATTAATATTGATACCGTTTCAGTAAGAATTGCACCATCAGGAATGTAATACTTCTTTTCTTGCTGACTATTTATCAATTTATTAGTTTCGGCAATTCCAATTACTACAGCTTGTTGAGTATATCGATGGAGTTCATTTGAAACTTGATACATATATTCATAAGTGTCCCTAACATTTCCATTTAGGCCTAACCAATCAATAAACTTGGCTGTTAGATTTGAAGATGAATTTTGCAATACATTTAAAAATGCCTTTGTAGTGTTATTCTCAACTTGTAGTAGTTTTGTTTCTTCTGAACCTTTTCTTGTTTGTCCACGATAATAATGAAAAATATTTTTATAAATCGACATATAGCCACCCCTTTTTCCAAGTCTCACAAAACCCTTTGCCATTCCAAAACAGGTGCAACGGAGGGACAGTTAACCTGTCCCTTTTGTCCACTAACTCACTATTCAACAAGAACAGTGGATTAAGAAAACGATTCCAGCGGGACAGTCAACTTGTTACGTCATCTCAAGCGTAAAGGGACTATTGGGCTTCATTGAAAAAAGCACAGCAAACAGCAGTGCTTTTTATTCTATAGTCTACTTAGGAATCTATTTTTTTCGTTTGTTATTTTTACCAAAAGCTTCTTTCAGCCGTTTATTCGTTTCGTCAAACCCCTTACCATTTGCCTCGACATACTATTCATCAACTTTTACTTTACCGGTGGCAACATGAATAATTTTTTCATCTTCATTACGAATCGCATGTGTACTCATTACTTTATCCCTCCAAGTGATTTGATGGCAAAATTTCGAAATAGTGCTGGTTCAGTCTCAATTATATTACGCATGATGTCTTCTTTAAAGAATTGTACGTTCTCTTCAGTCCAAAATGAATCGACAGGATAATGAAAACAAATAACATAATTTCCGGTTTTAATTCCAAGATAGAATTGTCTTTTCTCTTCATTATAAAATAATTCAGGGTTTTCACTCATAAATGCTTTTACTACATAGGGAGTCCAGTCGCCTAAGCTATATACAAAATTATTTTCGCTCGCCATTCCTGATACAGCAATTAATCGGAGCTGTTCGTCATCCATTTTATATAATGTGGTACCTGAGCAAGATTCATATTCACCAAGTACTTTTTCAAAAATTGTCCCAGGTTTTGAATAGATCGTACCTTTCTTTAGAAACCGTTGCAAACATTCTAGGATTATGTATTTCTCCGTCACTAAGATAATCCATTATTTTAGAAGTGAATTCTGCATGTTTGCGATAAGTTGGCCCCTCTGAAATTTGTTCATCGATTTCATCTTTCAACCCAAGATATTTGCTACCTTGACGAAATAAGTCACTAAAATACCTTTTAATAATAATTATTGTATCGACACCAAAGGTAAATTGTTCAAGGTAATGCCCTTTTTATAAATATCAAATAAAAATCCCCATACATATGAGTCAATGCTATCTGATATCTCTGGATGTTTGTTCCAAGCTTCTTCAGCTATATCTTTATAGGTATCAGGCTCCCCACCTTGGTGGTTCTTTTTATGTTCTTCAACCATTTCAGCAATCATTAACCTCAGAGTACCAGAACAATCGATAAATATCCTTTTGGACAAACAAGATAATGAGCTTATTGTTTTGATGGGCCGATTGAAATTCACAATGTGTAACGGTTGATTTAAGTGATTCAATATAATTACCAGCTTTACCCGAAACAAATAATAAAAAGACATCGCTTTTCACTACATGAGATAGACAATTTCCAACCAATTCTTGTGGGGGCCAAGGTCCGAAGTCTTTCTCATACATTTGAGGATAGTGTTCCATGTTTAGTAATGCTGTATGCACTTGCTCTCTAAGAATTTTTAGGTTAGGATCAGCTGCAGAACTTATAAAAACTTTTACAGTTTCAGCCATTTAAACACCTCTTTAAAGTTAAGTGCACTAAATAATTCGACACCACCCCGAAATATCCTTTTAATACCAATCATATTTTTTCAATCCAACAAGTTTCAATTCGTGACGTAGTTGCTATACGGCAGTCAAGTTCATACCCCATAAACCCTCCCCCATTCAATAACCCCAACCACCACCGGAAAATGATCTAACTCCTTCCTCATCCCCCGAAACGAGATGAACCGATTTCTCTTTACCATTTCAAAATCAAGCGGATATTCGTGACAATTCTTCTCTATTTGTACTCCAAAACCGAACCCGTTATGATCAAACTCCTTTTTTAAGAATAGAATGACCTCTATGTCAACAAAGTCTCACTGTTATCCAATTAATGTTTCTGACTGTCTTCTATTGTTGAGAAAATTCTTGAATACATTTCTTTAAAATTTTCAACGCTTTCTTTGTCATTATATAATCCATAATACCAATGGGTATCCTTTGCACCATCTGAAGAGAGGAAGCCTATTGCGTAGTGATTACTAATCTCTTTTAAATCTAAGTCATCTTCATAGATTAAATCTTTATCAATGAAAGGGCGATAAGACGTTGTAGCCTCAATAAAGAAAAATGGAAGATTAGAATTTAAATATACATCTGCATATCGACTTTCAGAGTACCAGAGGGACTGTCCCCCTGGTAAAAAGGGTTTGGTATCAACTATTGCCATTTTACAATTGATTCTTTTTCCACTTTCTTATTTTTGTTCTGAATGATTTAAATGGTGCAACAGAATTGATGTGAATAAATCTTATAGCAGGCCATTTCGGGTTACTTCCTGTCCATTTTAAAGTGCCTTGAGTATATAATTCTTCGGTAGTAAGGGTATCAATCCAAGACTGGAATTGTTGCTCTACTTTTTTGAATTCTTGACGAAGATCAGTTAACGAAAAATGCGAATAGTCGTTATAAAACGATTGATAGAGCGCACCTAATTGGTTCCATTTGTATTCAGAAGATGGGGTTACCACTTCTTTTCCAGCGCGCTCATCCCTGTCCCAGCTCATGACGAGATTTAGCCACCCGAGTTGGTAAGCAATTATTTCACCTGGTGTCCGGTCTACATCCTTATCATATGTATCTCTAAGATCATCAGATATATCATTAAACTCCCCATCTAATAACAAATAACGTTTATGAATCTCTTCTTTTAAAAGGTGCTTGGACTCGTACATGGGACCACTTCCTATCCGATTTTAACTATAGTTTACACTATTTTGATCAATCATTTTTACAGACGAACGGAATTTTTTAAATGGGAAACTTTATTTAAAAACAACAGAAAATGAATAGGAATAGTGCCTTTCACTTATCGCTTCAAAAATCAAACACAGAATTCATTGCTTCCTCTCCTACTCATCAATTACTCTATCGTTTTCTTCTGCTCGTACCATCCATCACCACCAGGGGCTAAGTTATAAAAAGATGGATCGTCCACCGCATGAAAGGTGTCAATATACATTTTTTCAAGCTCATTGAGTTGCACTGCTGAATAGGCGTAAGCAATGATCTCTCTCTCAAAGTTTTCTTCCCCTTGTTCTTCAATCGCTTCCTTTAAACGAACACCACTTCCTAGGTATGTATCATCATTCCTTGAATGCTTCCCAACATATTTCATGCCATTTAAGAGATTGGTAGTAAGATAAATAAATCCAAACTTATTGTCAAGATCAATCTCCCATTTTTCTGAGAGTTTTTGTTTCTTTCCAAGATTGGATTCTTTGATTTCTTTCCATTTCCCATTCGCTTGTAAAACTTCTTTACAGAAATGAAACATATTGTTATGGGTTCTAGCCTTGTTTTTACCATGGTGACGATTTGTATGTTCTACGCTTGAAATCAGTGCGTGCTTTCCTTCATGGGGATTTTGAATCGTGATGCGTATTTCATTTTCCGTCCACTGAAAGAAATTCAGTTTAAGACCACTCAATGTTTTCTCTGATTTTTTCGGCATATTACCCTCCTCTTTTTGTCTATATTCATTAAAGCTTTTACTCTATCGGATTCTGCTATCTCTCTCCATTAAATCCAAATCAATAATCTCAATATCAGATACAATTTTTTGAGCCCTCTACGGAATCCATATCTCATCAAACCCATTCTTAACAGAGTATTCATAAAGCAAAATGATTTTCTTTTCGTTATAATTCTGCATCAGTCCTTCAAGTTCACCTTCAGCACCGGGGACAGAAAACGCTTCATTCCGCTCCATGATTGTATCCAAAAACCCTCGTTCAGGTAACTTATCACTCTTTGAACGATTGCACTTGTGACAAGATAACACGAGGTTCCAAATCTGATCTGATTGAACAAAAGACCACGGTATGAAGTGATCGACATGCGTTTCTCTCTTTTGTCCGCTTAACGGCTTATGACAATAGAAGCAACGTGCTTCAAAGTGGGAGAGTAGGATTTTTTCAAAAGGTTTAAGGGTAGACCGTTTGGCAATGCTCTCTACTTTACCAAGAAGGTAGTTAATGCTTGGTACTTCATTCAGCTCTTCAATCATGGCGGACATATGGTAATTGGTTAGACTAATGATCAGGCGCTGGTAGTTTAGCATAAAGGTATGAACGGAGGGATTAAATCGTACCCTTTCTGTTTGATGATCAAAGGCATAAAATTTCCCTCCTGTATCCCCATATAGTGCACCAAAAACATTGACCTTCATTGTTGTTTTCACTTTACTGACTAGTTTTACTTGTACGGAGTCAGTCAGTTTGTCAAAAACCATTTCAGAAGGAATACCGTATTTACTCTGCCCCTCTTGAATAATGGACACGACTCTCGCATTATTTCCACGATTATGTTGAGTCAACTGGTTATGGATGATTAAATTCCAATACACTTTCGTAAAGGTGTACGCTAGTTGATTATAGCTAACTTCAAATTGTTCATTTATTTGATACAGGTTTTCTATCAGTGCTTTGATTAGTGCATACTTATATGTGGACGATTTAACTGACTTACTCGACAGGACGAAAGTGAAGATTCGCCAAATCTCTTCATCTGTTAAATATTCTTCTTTCAGCTCTCCTACCTTTAATTTATGGCTCATCCCTTACTCCTTACCTCAACCAAGAAAATTTCCTCTCCAAAGCTGCTTCTCTTGTCGGCTTTTAGACTGCGAACATCTTCAACTTGTTCCATCGTTGTTCAACGAACCATAGAAAAATCGTGAACAAATCACCTCAAACCAACCAGCATTCCCGATGCCACTTCCCTTGTTTTGGCATCACAATATACCTGCAATTTTTCAAAACTATTATTTTCCAATTAGATTATGTATTCTTGTTCAGAAAGGATTTTAGTTTAAAATTTCTTTCCAGCTGCTTCAATAATTTCTGGAATTCCATCCTTTAAGAGTTTTTGGATATCTGCATGGAGGATTCTCCTATGTTTTTTTAAAAAAGTTGTTTTCTTCCTTATACTATCATTATATAAAAATATAAAAAAGAACCTTATCGTTTAGTTGATAAGGTTCTTCGTACGGGGTTTGCTAAAAATCAACGCCACGTTTCCATTTTACTACGGTAGGGGTCAGGCACCATAAACCCTCCCCCTTTCATAAACCCCAACCATCACCGGAAAACAATCAAACTCCTTCTTCATCTCCCGAAAAGAAACCACTCGATTCCCTTTTACCATTTCAAAATCAAGCGGATACTCATGACAGTTGATCGGTGTTGTCTTCAATGTTTCCCTAAAATGCTTCCTAGCCTCCCCTTTGAACTTGGCATAGATAAAAGCAAATGTGTTTTTCTTTTGCTTGAGGGAAAAAATCCGAACTTGGCTAAAACCCAGAAGATTGTTCTCAATCATATTGTCCAGTTGTTCCGAGTTTGCTAACGATAGATCTAACATAGATTCATCATCTTCTAATGAGACTTTGCCCTCTTGTAGAAGATGCAGAATGCAGTGGGCCAATGTTACGTGTTCATATTCAATACTGGATTCATATAATTCGCGAATCGAGGACATCTTTGACCTCTCCTGTATGTTCGTTATAGCGGGTTGGTACAGTTCCCACTGGACCATTTCGATTTTTTGCAATGATCATTTCTAAAATTTCGCTGTTAGACGCTTTGTCGTAATATTTCTCTCGATACAAAAAGATGATGATGTCAGCGTCCTGTTCGACGCTTCCCGATTCGCGAATATCCGACATAAGGGGTCTTTTATCTGCTCGTTTTTCAACAGAGCGACTGAGCTGTGCGAGACAAATAACGGGACAGTTGAATTCTTTCGCTAGTGCTTTTAAGTTTTTGGATATCTCGGTTACTTGGAGATGGAGGTTCCCACCGAAGGAATCTGTCGAACGTATTAAGGTGAGGTAATCGATGAAGATAACAGGCTTTTTTTGTTGTTGGTGAATCAATCTTCTTGTTTTCGCTCTCATCGCTGAAATCGTTTGACCTGCTTCATCGAAGATCACGATATTTGTTGTGGATATGAGACCTAACACCGTTGGCCATTCCTGTTTCTGTTTATCCGATAAACCATTGGCTAGATTCCTCAAGCGAATTCGGTTAAAGCTTCCGGTTGAAGCAATCAATCGGTTTGTGATACTCCGTGCCGCCATTTCGAGGGAAAAGATTATCGGCATATTACCTTGCCAGCCCGCTTGTTTTGCCAAATGAATGAGTACATCTGTTTTTCCCATGGACGGTCGGGCAGCGATGATGGTTACCTCTCCGTCCTGCCACCCATTGGTGTATTGATTTAATTTGATGATTCCTGTGGTAACACTCTTTTCTTCGGTCTCATCTTGCCAGGGGGCTTCAAAAATTTTGGTTATTTCAGTTTGAATCGACGAGTAATCTTCTAGTTTTGATTGGTTAATGGCATCTAGCGACGAAACGACTTGATCAATCTCCCAATCTTCCTCTTTCGCTCTTGTTAAGATGTTCCGCTTTTCACGTTCTTTCCATGCAGTTAACACGAGGACTTCAAAATCCTCGAACTTTTCCACATTTGCATAGGATTGGAGATCATTCAGATAGGTAATGCCGCCAATATTTTCAAGATTGGTCAAAGTGGATAAGGTGATGACATCAGTCGCCTTTCCATTTTGACTCAGCTCGTTCATTTTTTGAAAAATACTTCGATGTCGCATGTCTTCAAAATGATATGGTTGGAGCACGGTATCTTTCAACAAGTAATTGGCTTTTAAGATGCTACCGATGAATGCTTTTTCTGCCGTCAATCCCATCTCCCTCCTTCGCCCGCTGATAAATCAAATGTGAATTCATTCTCTCTAGGAACATCCCTGCCCACCGCGCCATTACTTTGACATGATTTCACCTGGAATTTTGAATTTTCATAGGTTTGTATGTGGGTCAGACGGGTTAACTTTTTGTCCGCCCATTCTCGAAGAAGATATTCTACAAATCCAAACGTTCGTCGATTCCGGTCATCCGCAATTTTGATGGCCTCCAAAACAATTTCGGGCTCTTGTACATCTTCTACCCATTTTTGGATGGATGCCAATTGCAAAGGGGATAGTCGACATAGGCAGGATTCAAACGTTTGAATGATTGTCGCAGTAGCAGAGGATTTGTTTACTAGTTGATCTTCTACTTCTACTTCTACTTCTACTTCTTCTTCCTCTTTTTCTTCCTCTTGCCCACGTATCGTGGACGTATCGTAAAAACCTTTATTTGACGCGGTTTCACTCTTTTTTGAACCTTGCTTTACGTTCCCTTCATGAGTCGTATACTTATCGTAGATATCTTTAATAGAACCATTCTCCATTTGCTCACTAACGTATGATATTAACGAGACATCTTTGACAGATTTCAGTTGAGATTCCACACAATCCAACATAGGTTTACCCCCTCTGTTCAAGTTGTATTTCCCCCAATTTTTTATGGCAATTTCTCTTGTTTCCGGATTATAAATCATATTTTGATGACGATTGATAAAACGTTCAAGTAGAGCGTTAATACTTTCTTGTGAATAGCCTGTATCATAGGCCATTTGTTTTTTCGTAATTTGATAGATGCCGATTTGACTTGTACTACTATTGGTCAACAAGTAAAGAAAAAAATATTTATCCTCTGGTGTCATCTCTTCCACCACTCTCGGGTCATTCCAAAATTCTGTTTGGACCTTTCTAAATAGAGCCATTGTTTTTCCTCCCTTAGACGATTGGGACGTGTTTTGTAAACTAGCTGAGAGATCGACGCATACACCTTCCCAAATCAGGTATCGTTCTCTTATTCGTTTATATAGAGAGAAAGAATTATTATGGACACCCTTATAAAACATTTTTCCATGGAGACTGTTCTTCAGGTATGTTCCCATTACCACCGCTGAATACAAATAACATTTATAGGGGAATATAGGGGGAAAAAGGAGTGTTCCGAGCATGACACAACATTTTATTATTGAAAAACGGACGAATTCAGCTGCCTCAATATCAATTGTTCTTGCCCTAATTGGATTTGTTTTTAGCTTAATTCCTCTTCTCGGTTGGCTTTTAGTCCCCGTGTGGATATTAGCAATTTTATTTGGAGTAGTTGGCCTATTTAAACAATACAAGCGAGGATTAGCAATTACAGGGATAGCAATTGGCTTTTTTACTTTTTTTATAAAATATCCTTCCTTCAAGCTCTTATTGGATAAATGAAAATGGAACTCACTAATGAATAGGAGTTCCATTTTCATTTGTTAGGGGGAAGCACTGTGCGTTCATGTCCCAAAACACATTTACTTTCTCCTGATGATGAAATTTATTGCATCCCGATTGCTTACATTACTTTTATAAATAGTACTTGTCACTTCTCGACTTTTGCCAATAAAAAAAGGGAAGTGACAAGCACCATGTTTTCACATGAACAAGACTTCATTCATCTATTTTGTTCAGAGCTTTCTACTGGCCTAAAAGGAGTTTGAGTCAGGTTTGTTTTCTCTGCCTTTTAAAAATTGCTGACAAGATGGCTGTCTCCTTGCCCCTAGAGTTGGATTTCTTACCAGTTCTAAATATTTCGACTAGTTCGATTTCTAGAACTAAATATTCGTGGTAAAATACTTTTAATCCAAATTTGTAATCCTCCAAATCAACATAGTAAAGGAGGATTTAGATGAACAATTTAATCTATTTTCTTATCGTGATCATAGCGATTGTGGCGATTGTAGCCATTCTCGTGCTAGTGCCTATCACGAATAGTATTTTTGGTTAGCTTTTCCTAATAGTTGCGTGAAAAAGATTAAGGAGGAGCTATCACTGATTACATATGTATGTGATGTGACATCCTTAAGAAAACTCTAAATATTTTATAAAAAATTAAATGCGGTTCTGTGTTTTGATCCTTTTCAAGCGGAGAAGGATGACACTGCAGTTATGATAACTGTCCAATTATATTTACTGGGATTACAAATGAGGATTTCATCAGAAATTGATGAAGTCCTCATTTGTGAAATAAATTTATAAAGAGATGCAAAGAGGACAAATTAGTTAATTTCGCCCCATATATGTTGCGAGAAAACCTGATTATGAAGGAACTATCACAGATTAAGTATGTATGTGAAAGGGATAATTTAAGGAAAACCCTTAATATTTAATATAACAATTAATTGCGGTTCTTTATATTTGATCCTTTTTTAAGTGGTGTCGAGAAATGTGCAGTGATAATACACTTTAGGTATGTTAACTGTCCAATTATAACGGCTGGGATTACAAATGGGTCCTTCATCATAAAATGATGAAGGACCTTTATTAGTAAAATAAATTTATAAAGAGATGCAAAGAGGACAGTGGAATTTTAAAACGGCGAGCGGTGTTCTTATCCTAAAAAACTGGTTCCACAAAATTCTATTGGTGTCCATGTAGACAGTTCTAAAATGGGATCTTCGGAGTTTTTGCTCAAGAGGAGTAGTTAAAATTAAGGTGCTATTTCCATATCATACCAGGATAATTATTCAACTTTATGCCAATTCACATTATTGAATACCTTTGCAAGTAAGCAGGAATTTTTATAGTTTTGTGAAAATATTCGACATTAAGCTCTAAATCCCCTTCTTTTTCCAGCATATTCTCTTTACCACCGCTGAATAAAGTCGGAAATGCAGACATCGGTATCCACAAGGGATTCTTTTAATACGTTTATTTTTTCTTTAATCTTTGGATATTTACTGATCGCATCATTCTTTTCGACGACCTCTACAAGCTTCTGGCAATATTCGATCTCATCTTCTAGTACATCCGTTTTTGATTTAGGTGGTAACTGTTCCTTTATCACTTGATAAATCGCTTTTCGAAGTAGTTTTGATTTTTCCATTAAACGCTCTTTTGGAGACTTTTGATTATAACGAGCCCTTGAGTGAGTAGCATCAACAATGACAGAATTACTTTTGATGATTTCCTTTTCCAGGACTATTTCAACCGTTTTATTTATAAGTAAATCTAATAGACCGATATCCTTTAATCGCAGTTTACGAAATTTAGTCAACGAACTAGGATCAATGACTTCCTCTTCAGGGGTCATGTCTAGAAAATATTTAAACGACAGATCATACTTGGATCGTTCTACAATATCCACATCGGATAAGTCATGGATGGATTTAAGAAATAAATATTTGAACATACGAATAGGGTGAACCGCAGCCCAACCATTGTCATGACAATAATTGTCCTTGAGTTCATAAAAATCAATAAGTTCATTAATTTTAGGAAGCATATTATCTTTCGGAACGATTAAGTCATAAAGCGCCATAAAAGGGCTCAAATTCATAGACTTGTGGTTTGGAATCATCTCTGTCACCTTCTTCATATTGATACTTCCAATATACAACAAAAAAGAATTCCTTTGATTTATCGCGGATTTTTTCTGTGGCCTCCACTTTGAAAAGGTGCTTTTTTTTGCAATTTCGGCGTATGTTGCCAAGCGAGCTTTAAGAGACAACAATGTCACCTTGTCTGCTTTGGAACTGTCTTTATTTAAGCCAGAGACATACAGGTTCTTGACCTTAACTCCACTCTTTGATAATAATGCCAAGAACTTTATCTTGAATCACTGAACTCTTCCAGCCCTAATTCTATGTTTAAACAAAAATTCAAAGGAGTTGTACGCTCAGTATAGGCTTAACTTTAAACAGAATAAGCCGAAGAACGAAATCGCTAATGCAACGGCTAAAAAACATTCAAAAAACACAATAAAAACATAATAAAACGAAAAAGGGATGCACTTTTTATAGTTTTGTTTAATCGCCAAACCAAACAATCCAAAAAAGAGAGGCATCCTTTTTCGTATGAACAGTACATCACGTATTTCTAGTAAAAAACATCCTCATTTCATGTTTGATGGCATACCTTCGATAATAGCTGTAAACTGTTGACCGTGCGACTCGTCTGCTCTTAAATATCTGATCTCATCTCTTCTTAAATTTATTAACTGGATTAGTACTGATTACTGACACTAAAGTAATTAGTTGTTATGTATTATTTCAGATATACTATAGCCATACTGATTAATCAATATGGCCATTTATAAGCTGTCTTCGATTGATAGTTATACTATATTGAATATTTTTTTCAAAAGAAATTATGAACCTAGTATAACTGCAATACTATATGATTTCAGTTTGGCGAGGCCATACTTCATCGGAGTAGTTTTGAGGAGTGTCATTTGTTTTTAACCCCTCTCCAAATAAAAATGTCCCTATCATTAAAATAGTCGTAAGTAGTAATAGTATTTTTTTCATATCTCTTCTCCTCTGGGTTATTGTCATATATATTAACATTTATTTTCAGGTCATAAAATGTTAATATATAATCACATTTATATAATACCTTGTATTTGGCTAGCAATCAATTACATTTTTTTAAATTTTTAAAATTTTTTGTAGGGTGTGATGATTATGAATACCGTAAGTTATAGATTAAAAGAACTAAGAAAAGAAGCTGGATTGACTCAAAGTGACTTAGCCGAAGGAATTGTGAACAGGAGTTATATTAGTCAGATAGAAAAAGGCAAAGTACAACCTTCCTATAAGTTACTACAAGCTATCTGCGAAAAGCTAAACTGTACCATAAATGATCTTATTGCAGAGTCTGAACTAGAAGGCATTACTAATTTGGAAGTTGACAGAGAGCTAAATTCAGTTGAAGAATACTTAGAAAAAAACGAATACCTTTTGGCAGAGGAAAAGCTAAAACATATTAATCCAGAATCCCATGAACTTAATAATTATCAATTAGGTGTTTTTAACTTTTGTTATGGAGAGGTTGTACACCAACTATATAATATAGCTGAAGCGGAAAATTATTTAAGAAAAAGTATAGAACATTTTTCTCATAAAAATTATCTGAAGGAGAAACTTAAATCTCAAAATCATTTAGCTGAACTTTTGATAAAACAAAATCGAATATTAGAGAGTTTCGATATTTTAGATCAGTCCTATGATGAGGTTGTGTTTAATAAAATAACCGGTATAGAGAAAATCTCTTTACTTATAAATTTAGGAATTGTTCACGGAAGACTTGGTGAATACTACTCTGCAATTAGGTTTTTAAAGGAAGCAAATGATTTAAACAAATCAACTGGCATGTTTTATAAAAGTGGAATAATACATATGGTACTTGGATTATGTAACCGCAGAATAAATAAAATTAATGATGCAAAAGTCACTTATGAAAAAGCTATCGGTTTTCTGAAAAGTGCGGAAGATTTTATAAACTTAGCAGGTACATATATAAACTTAGGTATTTTGTTAAGGCACACCGGAAACTTTAATAAATCCGAAACATACCTCTTCTTAGCAAAGGAAGTTTATACTGACTTAAATGATTCTACGGGGTTGGACAATGCTATTTATGAAATTTGTACTACAAAAACTTCTAAAGGGGAGTATCACGAAGCGGAAGAAATGGCTTTAAACTATCTAAAACAAGTGCCAAAGAACAGCCCTATTATTAGTAAGCTTTATCTCACTTTAGGACTAGGTAAGAAGAAACAAAAATTATACGAAGATGCTATTACTTATTTTAAGTTGGCTTTAGAAAAATCAGATGGTGTATTATCTTCAAAAATCATGGATTATATGGCTGAAACATACTATACACTCAAAGATTATCAGAACTCATCGTATTATTATTTCAGTACAAAACAATAATACAATCACATGTAGAAAAGACCTACTTAAATTACTCGAAGGTTTTTTCTGCATGTGTACAATTAACTAAAATGTGAATTATTATATAGAAGCTGAAAACAGTATTTAAAGATAGTGTTGCTAGAGTACTTCTAGTAAAGGCTTGCGTTTTTGTGGCAAGTCCCCCGTGGCTTTTAGGTTGGATTATACTCTCCAAAAAATTTGGAGGAGTTCTTTAAAGAATCCCTTTCTTTAAATTAGGCTCTTTTCGTTTACATTGTGGCTATTTCTTCTAATTTTTGATTAAATCGTCCATTTCACGTTGATTTCCATCAAATATAGATGAAATGATGCCAGAAACAAAGCTATATCACCGTTTATAGATTGGTTCGAAAAGCAACAAACTTTGCGAAAACAGCCTTAGATTAAAATTTTTCTAGATGGTTTTCATAAAAAAAGAAAAAGACATCCCTTTTGTGATAAGATGTCTGAACTAATCTCGATTCAAATAGGAGGAATCCATGTCAAATATTTACTCGGTCTATCTAAATAAAGACCTCCCTGATGACCATTTCGACCGTCTGTTATCTCTACTCACATTGGAAAAGCAGGAAAAAATTAAACGATTTGTTTTCCCTATGGATGCATTACGAAGTTTAGTAGCCGAGTTGCTATCACGTTATTTGGTTGGAATCAGGCTGCAACTTAATAATGACCAGATACATTTTGAAGTGAATAGTTATGGAAAACCATTTGTTAAAGGACCGACAGATTTCCATTTTAACGTCTCTCATGCTGGTACATGGGTTGTTTGTGCAATTGATACACAACCAATTGGAGTAGATGTTGAAAAAACGATACCAATCGATTTGAAATTAGCAGATCATTTTTTTTCAATAAAAGAGCAACATGATTTAAATGGGCTACCTCACCTAGAACAACAATCCTACTTCTTTGATCTTTGGTGCTTGAAAGAAAGTTATATTAAAATGGTAGGAAAAGGACTTTCAATTCCTTTAGATTCATTTACCTTCAGTTGCTTGAAGCAACAGATTTTTTTCTGTTCAGAATATGAGGACTCCGTTGTATATTCCAAAACGTATAACTTGACCCCTGAGTATAAAATGGCGGTTTGTCAAAGAAATGCCAATTTTACTGATAAAGTGCATAATATTCCTTTTCAAACGTTAGTTAATAAAATGTTAAGTTGCTAACCAAACTAAATTCCGAAAAAATATTTTTGTGTATCCTACTAGTTTTTCACTTCATTTGAGCAAGATTACTAATAAAGACCGTATATATAATGGTAATTAACTAAATAAATAAAACTAAATATTTTGGAGCTTTAAACAGCTTTTATGATCTCTTTTACGCTTTTATAAAACACATTATAAATCACGGATTTTTTCAACCATCCCCAAAGCCCTTCAATAAGATTTAGTTCTGGACTATAGGGTGGAAGAAAAAAATTGAAGTAGATTGGCATTTACTTTTAAAAAGGGTTAAATGAGTTTTGCATGATGAGTTCTTGTATTATCCAAGATCATAACTATTTTTTCATTTGGGTAGTTATTCATCACTTTTCTTAGGAAAGTCAATAAAAACTTACGTCATAGCGTTCTTCTTCCATTAAAAAGAGTTCTCCTATTTCATAATCAAGTGTACCGATTCGTTTAACACCGTGATGTTTTCCATAAGTAGGCATGATTTTCTGTTTTCCTTTAGGGAACCACGTGCAAGATAATACCTGATAGTCACGTATCATAGATTCATCTTCAAACAAAATTCGATCTATTTCGTTATTCATCATTTTTTTAACCCATTTAAATTCTCCCTTGAATAATTCTTGTTTTTCAGGATCTGCTATCGCTAATGTATTCGTTGGTCTAGAGTAGCTGAGTCCTAACCGATGCAATACTTTTCCAAATCCACGATCGGTAGAGTCAACATGAAATGTGCTCTTTATCCAATCACGGATCAGAAAAGAGGTCCAGTTCATTTCAGAAGGGAATCCAACATTAGCTGGTACCTTCTCGGCGATCACCTTATAGAGTTTTTGTTCTTGTTCTTCTGTCAGTTGACACGGGCGACCCGGAGATTGACCAGGAACTAAACCTTCTAGCTCTTTCGTTTTATAAGCACGAACATAATTGTATACAGTCTGGACCGCACACACTGAAAACTCCGCGATTTCGACATAACTACGCCCCTTCAAATGCATCAATATGGCTTGATAGCGTTTGAACATTCGTAGATCTCTTAAACCATGCATCTCAGCTTTTATTTCTTGAATCTTTTCGTTTCTGTTTTTTTTGGTTGTTTTTCATCCACAGTCCTCCTTCCAGTAAGTATCATTTGTTACCTACAGAGATTGGACAAATGTCCTTAAAAACCATTAATTCTATATATATATTGTAATTATTTAACTAAAATTTCCATTTTTCCATCAGTAACTTTTCTGACTGGAGATAATAAAACCCACAAGAAAGAAAACATCCCGCCACTTACAGCCACAACTATAGTAGGATATAACCCTATCCAAGTACCAAGCAGTCCGCCTGTAAAGGCTCCGAGTGGAATACTTCCCCATACAAGCGTACGCATAGTGGCATTCATACGTCCCAGTACATTCTTTTCAGTTATCATTTGACGAAAACTAACTTGGGCAACATTATAAATAGTCATAGAAAAAGTTACGATAAATAATGCTATGCACATCATTATGAATGCAAAAGTTTCACTTCCCACTGCTCCTAAAAAGAATAAACCTCCTAGACCTTGGAAAAAAGAAGAACTTACTATGACTGCACCAAAACCAAATCTTGTGACAATTCGGTTACTTATAAAAGCACTAATTACTGCACCCATAGAACTTAGAGTCATTAACAGTCCTACAAGCGCAGGGCTAAGACCAATCTCTTTTGTGGCATACAAAATTAAAATAGCCAAAAGGATATTAAGAAAGAAGTTTGTCGACGCAGAACAGCCTGCGATTGCAGAAAGGTAACGATTCTTGAATACAAAACCAAGGCCTTCTCCAATTTCTCTCCAAACATTAGAATTCGACTTTTCATTTTTTATTATTTTGGGCTCATCAACTTTTACAAAAAGTAGCATTATACCAGAAATTACAGAAGAAGCTGCATTTAGGATGATAGCAAACGCTCCGGTAAGCAATTGCACCAGCATCCCTGCTAAGCCAGGACCTGAAGACTCAGAGATAGATCTGCTTAATTCCAACTTTGAATTTCCGTCTGTCAATTGGTCCTTTTCTAAAATATAAGGGACGAAAGATTGATAGCAAATAGCATAAAATGTGGTACAGATTCCCGTAAGAAATGCAACAATCCATAAAGAAAGCATATTTAATGATCCTAAGACAAAAAGAATCGGAATAATGAGCAGAATAGCCGCTCGAGAAAAATCCATAGTAATCATAAGTAAACGCTTTGGTAAATAATCCACCCAAACTCCAGCAAACAAGCCAAACAAAAGGAAAGGAGCAAACTCAACAGTCCGTAATACCCCCATCTCAAAAGGGGTTGCATTTAATGAAATTGCAGCAATTAACGGTAATGCCATGACTGTAATTTGTGAGCCAAATGAGGACAAGGTCTGTCCTAACCAAAATAACATGAAATTACTATTTCTCCATAAGCTTTTCTTCTGCTTTACTACTTCACTTCCAAGTTCATGTTCCACTTCAAGTGTTTTAATATAATCACCTTCTATATTGTATTGATATACCTATTTCCTTTAATGAGTATTCAGTTTACTAGAATGATGTTTAACAAGAACGCTTTGCAATGCTAAGAGTAAACGTGATGCAGAATACACTTTAGCTGGTATTGTAGAGCTCGACGATGTTTTTATAGTGCGCGTTTTAAATGCAGAAAGCGAAGTCGTTGGTCGAACTTGCCATTGACTTGATTAAAAACATCTCCAATTTTTTCGGACTAGTTTTTCTTACAATTTGATCGAAGAAATTCAAAGGAGAATAATTTAGCCGATTTGTAAGATTATGTGCATCATTAAAGACAACTACTTAATCTGAGCTAGTGGATATTTATTACTCCTTTTAGAAAAAATTGTTATAATTTTCAAACACTTGAGATTAAAATCATAATTTAAGAAACGACCCTCTAAACAAGCTGTTTTTGGTGTTGGGGAGTAAACCACTCATTTAATTCTTTTAAACCTTCCAAGCCCTCGATAATTTGGTCATTTTCAAGACCATAATCTAGAAGACATGCAATCTCGTCTACCCCATACTGATGTAGACGTTCAACCATTGCTGCACATTTTTGCTTAGAGCCCATTAAAGAACTCATTTGAAAATATTTCTCAAATGCAAATTTTATAAGTGATTCTCGGCTAGTGTGCAACATGCTACCCACTTTTTCGTCTCTATTCGGGTTCATAGTATCGTATTGATCTAGAAAAGTGTCCAAGTAATCCCGCAACGGCTCCCTAACTAAATCTTTAACCTCATTGTCCTCATTCCCTACGTAAGTATGTAACATAACAGCTACTGTACCCTCCTCAGGATCATGCCCATTCTCTTCTCGTTTTTCACGGTAAAGTTTGATACGCTCTTTTAATCCATCAGCTGGATGGTTAGAAAGAGAGCATAATATATTGAACCCCATCTCTCCAGCCTTCTCCCAAGTCGCGGGATTACCAGAGGCTGTAAGGAAAAGAGGTAACTCAGGTTGGATTGGTCTCGGCAACATACTAATATCAATCTCTTTTCCAGTTATGTCTGGGTATTTTACTGCCTCTCCACGCCAGAGCTGGCGAATTTGTTCTAGATTTTTAAACATTAGTTCCTTTCGATTGTCATAATTCTCAGGATTTAAAACAAAATCAGCTGGATGCCAGCCAGTAGCAACTGAAATTGCTGCGCGCCCACCAGAAAGGTTATCAACTACCGACCACTCCTCAGCGACTCGTAAAGGATTATGTAAGGGTAATACAACACTCCCTGCTCGTAGTTGAATGTTTGTAGTCACTGTAGCCAAAGCTGCAGCAAGTACCGACGGGTTGGGATAAAGTCCTCCAATTGCCTGGAAGTGTCGCTCCGGTGTCCATACTGCTTTCAATCCATTTTGATCTGCGAACTTCGCGCTTTCTAATAACAAACGATACTTATCTGTTTTGTTTGAAGAACCCTCACCTGAGAAGAAAATTAAGGAGAAATCCATCCCCTTTTTTTTAAGGCTTTCCGAAATTTTTGGCTTGTCCATATTTTCTGCATTATGATTGGTAGCTTTTTCTTTTTGCTTAAGTCGCTTTTCTAGTATTCTACGTTGCTCTTGATTTAAATCAGCCAATCTATTTTTTAACTCACTCATTAAATTTCCTCCCCTAGACAGTATGCTTACGCGCTAACTTTTTTTGTCTTCTCATTTCCATCATACGTTCATCATTTGTACGGAATAAAAAATCCCACAATGTAATGTAAAAAGAATAATTACATTGATAATATTTATGGTGTTTCATGTGAAATACCCCTATAGGAATGATGTTCGTAATCTTTGATGTAATATTTGGATTGTGATCTAGAACATTACGTGACAGAAAGATTTCATAGAAATAATGAAATACAAACAGAATGACTCCAAAAACTGGATCAACAAAAAATAAAACAATAATTGGTAGGGTGAAAGTAATCCATACGTCTAGAGTTTCTTTCCACCCGCCAAACCAGAAGAAATAATCATGCCAAGGTGGCCATTTTGATTCATCATAATCATACCGATGGTGAGCTAAATGAATTTTATTTAGAAAATTTTTTTTGTGTGGTATATGAGCAATCACATGTATAGTGTAGGACCATAATGTCCATAAGAGAAAGTAAATAAAAAGCTTTAAAATAAAAATCATTTCAACACTCCCTTTAATTAATTGAGAAAGAAATAAGCAAAAACGGACTAATATTATTCAACAGATGAGTAATGGTTATTTACAATATTACCAAGCTTAGGGTGATGTACAATTGAGAAATGATCAGCAATCATTTGATGCAAGGAAATATTAGTGACCAATTCAGTCCAAAGCCCTTCTTCTTCAGGAGAATCTTCTGCACGGAACAATAGAACATTTGGAATTTCTAATTTATGTCGTTGTGAAGGTTTATATTGATGGAATGCCCGTGCTGTACTTTTATAAACGTCAAATAAACGACGTATATATTCAGTAGATGTTCCAAGTGGAACTAATCCAAATGCTTCAAGTTCTTTGTACAATGATGAATGGTTCATGTCTATCCAAGACGAGATCACTGAATCAGAAATTATTTTTCCTGAAAGTGCAGATAATTGTCTAATGAAATTGTAGAAAATTGATTCATCAGTTGTATTTATACTCTTAGACAAATAACTATCAATAATAACCAACTGAATAACTTCATGACCAGCTTCTTTGAGCTTGTTCGTTATTTCATAAGCAATGAATCCCCCCATAGACCATCCACCTAAACGATAAGGGCCTACTGGCTGTACTTCCAGAATTTCTTTAATATACTGATCTGCCATCTCTTCTACTGTGTATATTGTGGAATTCTCATTAACAAATCCATGACCTTGAAAAGCATAGAAAGGTTGATCTTCTCCAAGCTGACGTGCAAGTGTGAAATAACAACTTACTGTTCCTCCGACTGGGTGAATGAAAAAGAGTGGAGTTTTCTTCCCTTTTTGTTGGATTTTCACGATGCATTTTTCTGAATCCAGCTTAGTACTTTTTGATGCCTCAAGTAACTTCATACGTTCAATTTCTGCTACCCATTCTGCTAAAACTGGATATTCAAATAACATTTTTAGAGGAACGATGCACCCAAGCTTACTTTCAGCCTGATATACAACTTGAGTCGCTAACAAAGAGTTCCCCCCTACTTCAAAGAAGTTATCCATTATTCCGAGGTTAGGATAATCTAGCAAATCCGTCCAAATTGACACAGCAATTTCCTCAGTTGGGGTTCGAGGAGCAATGTATTCTTTAGATTTAATGACGTGCAACTCCGGTTTCGGAAGTGCTGCTTCATCCACTTTACCATTTACTGTCAACGGAATCTCTTCCATCAAAACATAATGTGAAGGCACCATGTAATCTGGTAATCTACTTTTTAAGAAGATTCTTAGTTCATCAAGTCTAATTTCAGGATCGTTTACAACAATATATCCTGCCAACTGTGTGTTTCCATTTGCTTGTTTAAATGGAACTACAATTGATTGAGAAACCTTACTGTACTGCTCTATTGCAGCCTCAACTTCACCAACTTCTATTCGATATCCTCTAATCTTCACCTGATCGTCTGAGCGTCCCAAAAACTCTACTGTCCCGTCAGGAAGAAAACGGGCTTGGTCACCAGTTTTATATAACTTATCATTTGAATTCTCAGAGAAAGGGTTTTCTACAAAGAGCTCCTTAGTCAGTTCTGGACGGCCCCAATATCCTTTAGCTACGCCTTTACCACCAATATATAGCTCTCCATAAACACCGATAGGAACGGCTGTTTGATTGTTATCTAAAATGTAAATTTCTACGTTATTTAATGGTGTTCCTATAGGAATAACATTCTGTGGCTCCCATTCAACATCTGGTTCAAACATGGTAGCAGTTATTGTCGTTTCCGTCAGTCCATAGTCATTAATCCATCTCACCTTGCCCTTTGTAACATCCTTCCATGTTAAAAACGTTTCAATGGAGACCTTCTCTCCACCCACTATTACTAATTTTAAGCTAGGAGGTAAAAGGGTAAGCTCATTTTCTAAATCCGCTACAAGGCTTGTCCAGTAGGCAGTCGTCATATTTAGTACTGAGATTCTTTCTTGACCAATCCACTTTAAAAACTCTCTACCTCCAGAGATATATTTATCTCTCCAAAGAACTAAAGTAGCACCCGCTAATAGAGTAGGAAATATTTCTTGCACAGCAACATCAAAACTAATTGAAGTGAACTGTAGCACACGCTCTTGATTGTTAAGTTTAAATCGGTCAATAATATTGAAGCAATGGTTAACTACTCCTTTGTGTGATACCATGACTCCTTTAGGTTTTCCAGTGGAACCAGAAGTATAAATAACGTAAATTAGATCTTCAGAGTCAACCTTTAATTGGCTTGATTCACGTGATTCCTTTGCGATTAAATCCCACTCTTCATTTATAGAAATAATCCAACATTGTTCATTATCTAAACCCTTTCCTTCTGAATCTAGAGTGAGTAGGATCTCAACTTCAGAATTATTAACCATATATGCCTTGCGTTCTTGAGGATATGACGGATCTATTGGCACATAAGCATTGCCTGCTTTTAATATCCCTAATAGTCCAACCACCATTTCTAATGAACGTTCCATGCTAATTCCCACTAACTTATGGGGAGCTAATCCTTTATTAATTAAATAATTGGCTAGTTGATTAGAACGCTCATCCAACTCTCGATAAGTATATTGTTCATTTAGAAACCTTACGGCAACCGCATCAGGTGTACTAGCAGCTTTTTGAGAAAAAAGTGCATGAACACTTGTGTCTGGTAACTGTTTAATTTTATTTCTGCCGCTCCACTTCTCTAAAAGTTGTTGCTCTTCTGTTTCGGACAAAAGCCGTATTTCTGATATCGGTTGTTGTGGATTTTCTATGCACGACTGTAACAAGCTCAAAAAATGCTTTAACAAACGCTGAATGGTGTCAGAGTTGAATAAATCAGTATTAAAATCCATAGAGCATACTAATTCGTCATTCTGTTCTGTTATGGTAAAACTCAATTCCAAAGCACTTGCCTTCTTTTGAAGATTATGTGTCTTCATAACTAAACCCTGAAAAGGTTGATTTTCTTTATCTTGGGCCGTAAGGTACGTTAGCATAGTTTGAAAGAAAGGATTATGGCTCATGTTCCGCTCTGTTTGTAACTCTTCGATCAGTTTTTCATAAGGAATTTCTTTATGTGCAAATGCACCAAAAGCAACTTTACGAGTCCGCTTTAGCACTTCTGCAAATGTAGGATTTCCCTCTAGGTTGTTCCTCAATACAAGGGTGTTAGCCAACAAACCAATTAAGTTTTCCAACTCAGGACGATTGCGACTAGAGATTGAAGTCCCTATACATAAATCATCTTGGCCGGTGTATCTAGATAGTAATGTTTGATAAGCTGCCAACATCGTAATGAACATCGTTACGCCATTCTTACGACTCAATTCCTTTAAATCTGTCGTAATTTCAGCAGGAATTGTCATTCGCATTCGTTCTCCGTTGTGCGTCATAACAACGGGCCTAGGACGATCCAAAGGCATTCGAAGAACTGGTAGCTCTCCGTTTAGCTTTTCCTTCCAATATTTCAATTGTTTCTGGTACACTTTCCCCTTCATACTCTTCTGTTGCCAATTTGCATAATCGACATATTGAATAGGAAGTGGAGGGATTTCCCCCTTGTCTCCTTGGATATAGGAATTATAAAAGAATCCAAGTTCTTGGATAAGCTTCTCTAACGATACAAAGTCGGCAATAATATGATGAATCTTAAAAACAAGAAAACTATCTTCTTCATTCATTTCATAAATTGATAAACTTATGAGTGGACCTGTCTTCAAGGAAAACGGCTTTTCAATTTCTTCCTCCAATAGATCAATAGCTACAGCCTCACGGTCTTCAACCTTAGTCTCCCTCAAGTCTATTTTCTGAATTGGAATCCATAGTTTATCAAGAATTATCTGCTCTGGCTCATTTCCTTTTGATTGAAAAACCGTGCGTAGTGTGTCATGACGTTTAACAATTTCATTTAAGCTTTTTTCTAAAGTCTTACTTTGTAGTTCTCCACTTATTCTATAAGCCAGATTAATATTGAATTGAATACTCTCACTTTCCATCTGACTTAAAAACCAAAGCCTGTATTGTTCCACAGTAAGAGGAATTGATTTTTTGCGAGAAATACGCTCCAAGGGTACAGTTTGATTCATTGCTTCCATCCTTTCTTCTTCAGTTGAAGTCTCACTTTTCAGAATTTTTTATTTGAAAGAGACCTGCTATCCAAGAGCTATATTATTTACTATGCACTCAATAATTGAGAGCAGTCCTCCAATTATAATAACCAACGGAATGGATAAATAATTTTTAGATTTCTTTATAATAAATTACAGTAGCTTCTAACTCCCCATCAGCAGATTTAGCATAGTTGGGGATTTTTCCAACTTCAGAATATCCAAGAGATTTATATAATTTGTTGGATGGGTCACCTAGTCTAGTATCGAGAACTAATAGAGTTATACCCTCCAACTTAGCCCGCCTGTGCAAGACACTCATTAGCTCTCTTCCAACCCCTTTTCTACGGTGGCTAGTATTGACCATTAGCTTCGCTACCTCAGCTCTATGGGTAGCGTTTGCCTTTTTCATGGTATGTAATTGAACCGCTCCACACATCTCATTATTTGTTCTAGCAGTCCACAAAACAACACCAGGGGCCAACACATTTTTCCAGTATTTTTTTGCCTCTTCTCTACTTATCGGTGGCATAAAGCCGACCGAAGCACCTTCATCAACAACCTGAATTAATAAATCAGTTAAATCATCTAGATCTTTATCATCGATTGAAGTTACTTCTTTTATTTGCAGTTGGTCAACCAAATTACTTCCCCCTTTATCTTTTATTTGCACCCTCAAGCTCTTTAAGTATCTCTTCAATCTCTTCATCGGAAGCACTTTCTAGAATATTTCCTACATCCTCCAAATTTTCTAATTCTTCTTCTACCTGCTTAGCAAGACCAGATATGGTTGGATTATCAAACATATCTTCAATCTGTAATTCAACGTCAAATTCTTCTTGAATGCGATTAAATAGCTGAATTGCAAGCAAAGAATGTCCACCAATTTCGAAAAAGTCATCATTAACGTCAATTGATTCTATACCAAATAGTTCTTCCCAGATAACCCCAACTCTCCCTTCAACTCCAAAAGAAGTTTTATCTTCCATAGTAGTTGATACTAGATTCTCAGTTTCAACTACTATCGATTCTTCTTCTGTCATTTTTGCATCCAAATGCTCATTCTCTATGACTTCTTGTTCTGTAACTAAATTAGATGACACTCTATCAATCCAAAAGCGTTTCCCTTGGAATGGATAAGTTGGTAGTGGTATACGATGTGCTTTATAAGAATTATGGAATCCTTGCCAGTCAACAGAGACACCTTCCAACCAAATCCGTCCAATTGCTGATAATAAAACATTGTTATCAGTTTGACGATCCTTAGGGTGACGAAGAAGCGGAAACACAATAGGTTTATTTTCACTCTCATGTCCTTTTATGAGTCCAGTGAGTGATTGACCAGGTCCTACTTCCACTATAATAATTTCTTCTTTCAATAAGGTTTCTACACCTTCTGTGAAGCGAACCACACCTCTCAAATGATTCGACCAATACCTTGGATCGGTTGCTTCCTCAGCTTTAATCCATGCGCCAGTAAGGTTAGAGAGATATGGAATAGTAGGTTCTTTCAACTGAACCTTGGATATTTCATCAGCAAATTCATCTAAAATTGGATCCATCATTGCAGAATGAAAAGCATGAGAAGTAATTAACATTCGGGTATCTACACCCTGTCCCTTTAACTTTTGTTGCAATGCATCAACTTCCTCCTCTTTTCCAGCTATCACACACAAGTTAGGTGTATTCACAGCTGCAAGAGAGAGTTGGCCATTAAGGTGTTCTTTTACCTTTGATTCAGAAAGAGACACCGACAGCATTTTCCCGGTTGGCATTTGTTGCATTAAGCGCCCACGAATAGCCACTAATCGAAGAGCATCTTCTAGGGAGAATACTCCCGCTAAGCAAGCTGCTACATATTCACCGATACTATGACCAAGCATTAGTGCAGGCTTTATGCCCCAAGAATCTAATAATTTAGAAAGTGAATATTCTATTGCAAAAAGGGCTGGCTGTGCAATTGCGGTTTGTTTTAGTTGCTCAGATGCAAACGCTTCGTTGTCTGGCTGATATAGAAGTTTACGAACATCAGTTTTGATTAATGGTAAAAGCTTGTCACAACAGTGGTCAAACGTTTCACGAAATACAGGCTCTTTAACGTAAAGCCCCTGTGCCATTCCGACATACTGAGACCCTTGTCCAGAAAACACAAAGGCAATCTTACGCTGTTTTTCACTCAATCCTTTAACCAGTTTAAGACTATTCGGATTCCCCAAAGTTTCTAGTACTTCGTCTCTTGTTTGCGCAACTAACATAGCCCGATGTGAAAATTCGTGGCGCCCCTCCTGCAGAGTATAGGCAACATCAGTTAAATCCACATCAGTTTTATGCTGAAAGTAATTCTTCAATCGTTCAATCGAACTGTTCAACGCAGTATCTGATTGAGCAGAAAGCACAAGAATTTGCTCATTATTTTTTGTTCTTTCGGGCTGTAATTCAGATGGAATTGCTTCTTCTAATATAATATGTGCATTGGTCCCTCCCATCCCAAAGTTACTAATGGCTGCTCGACGTGGAATCCCATTACTCCTCTCCCAATTCTGAAGGTCTGTATTTACATAAAATGGGCTATTATTAAAATCAATATTTGGATTTGCTTCTTCAAAATGTAAAGTTGGTGGAATCTTTTTATAGTAAAGGGATAAAGTTGCTTTTATTAAACCGGCAACACCTGACGCCACTCCAAGGTGACCAATATTAGATTTTACTGACCCAATTGCGCAATAATTTTTCTCAGTGGTTTGCTCACGGTACACCTGTGTTAAAGCAGATATTTCAATCGGATCACCTAATGGAGTTCCTGTTCCGTGTGCCTCTATCATACCGACCGTATATGGGTGGACATCAGCCATCGCCATCGCATCAGCGATTACTTCAGCTTGCCCATTAACGCTCGGTGCGGTGAATCCAACTTTGTCTGCACCATCGTTATTAATTGCACTTCCTTTAACGACTGCATAGATAGTATCGCCATCATTGCGTGCATCCTCTAATCGTTTCAGTACAACGACTCCTAGACCATTTCCAAAGATTGTCCCCTTCGCTTTTGCATCAAATGGGCGACAATGTCCATCTGGTGATTGAATCCCACCTTCTTGGTACATGTATCCCGTCTTTTGAGGAGTTACTATCGACACTCCGCCAGCAAGTGCCATATCACATTCGCCACTTAGCAGACTTTGGGCTGCGTTGTGGACAGCAACAAGAGATGTAGAGCAAGAAGTCTGCACACTAACACTTGGTCCTTTAAGGTTCAATTTATAAGATACTCGAGTAGCCAAATAATCCTTTTCATTGCCGTGACGAATATTTAGTTCCCCAACCGAATTATAAAGGCCCGGTTTACTGTACAAATTAAATAAATACGTACTAGAAAAGACACCTGCATATACACCAATACGTCCTGGGTATTTTTCTGGATTATGCCCAGCAATCTCCAATGCTTCCCAACAACACTCTAAAAATAACCGTTGCTGTGGGTCCATGATTTCCGCTTCTCGTGGTGTAAATCCGAAGAACGAAGCGTCAAACTTATCAATATCATTAAGTTCTGTGCCAGCCTTTACATAATTTGAATTTTCATACTGAGACGGGTCTACCCCCTCTTTTCTCAGTTCTTCATTACTAAAAAAACGAATACTTTCCTCACCTTCCATTAAATTCTTCCAATATGTTTCCAAATCGGGTGCCCCTGGAAATCTACCATTCATACCAACGATTGCAATCTCTGATCCATTCTCTGAAGACGTGCTCATAGTTTATATCCCCTTCCCCTTTGTCTACTATTATTTCTTTGTATTTCTCTTATTACGACGTTTTTGTAAAGCATTTCGTCGGTTACTACCACGGCTCTTAAATTTTTCAAATCGTAATGATTCCTCCCCTTCTTTAGTAAGTTGTGTTGCTAAGGAAGAAATTGTTGGGTATTGAAAAAAGTCTACTAAAGGAATATCTCGTCGCAACAGCTTGGCTAGTTTTGTCTTAGCTTGGAGAATAAGTAAAGAATGTCCTCCTATGTCAAAGAAATTATCATGAATACCAACATGCTTCACTCCAAGCAACTCTTTCCATACTTCTCCTATCTTCTCTTCTATCTCTGTTTTTGGAGAGATAGATAATACAGAAACCCGCTCATTAAATGAAATAGTCGGGTCAGGAAGATTTCGACGATCCACTTTTCCATTCGCATTAAGTGGAATTGCTTTAATCTTTATAAATGCCCCCGGAACCATAAAAGAAGGTATTTTTTCTTTGACATAAGCTCGCAATTCAGCGATTTCCACCAAATCATCATGAGGAACGAAATAGGCTGCAATTCTTTTGTCACCGTTAGTTGCTAACACAGTAATGACTACTGATTCTTTAACAAGAGGGTGACTAGAAATAATAGATTGAATTTCTCCTAACTCTACACGAATTCCCCGGATTTTGATTTGATCATCTAGCCTACCTTTAATATCCAGTAATCCATCTGTGCGATAAATACCCATATCTCCAGTTCTATATAAAATATCTTTTGGATCATCTGTGAAAGGGTTCGGTATAAAAAGAGCACTATCTTTTTCATCAGATTGAAGATAACCAAGAGTTCTAAAAGGTGTTCGAATGAACATTTCACCTGGTTCACCGATACCACAAAGCTGCAATTCTGTGTTTAATACTAATATTTGAGTTTCAGGAAGTGGTTGTCCAATTGGTTGTACAGATGACAACTCATCCGTATTTGGAACTTCGAAATAACATTTTGCCAAAGTTGTTTCAGTTGGGCCATATAAGTTGATAATTTTGGTATGTTCACCAAAATTAGTGCGCCACGAATGAACTAAGTCTGCTGTGAGAGGTTCTCCTGCAAAGAAAACGTAACGTAGATGATTAAGCTTAATGTTTTCAATTTCTAACCATGACTTTGCCAAGCTAGGTACAGTATGAAAATAAGTAACCTTCTCTCTTTTCAGCCAAGGTAAAACCTGTAAAGCAGATAAATCTTCTTCTACATCCGGCAAACAAATCGTCGCTCCACTTGTCAATGGAAGTAAAATATCCCGTAATACAACATCAAAAGAAAGGCCTGTTAACTGGGCGGCACGATCTCCTGGTCCTATCCCAAATTTTTCTCGTTGCCATACAAGGAAATGTCCCAGTCCACTGTGCTTTCCAATAACACCTTTAGGCATGCCAGTTGTTCCGGAAGTAAAGAAAATATAAGCTGGATCTTCTGGTTGTGGTAGTGTAAAACTAGCTATCTCTATGCTCTTTGAATCTATTGAATTAGTTAGAAGGTTACCATTCATCGAGTCAATGTAATAAACCTCTTTCCATTCATAATTTGTAAAAAAAGACTCGTCTTCGGCCTGACTTTTACTCCCAACATAAATCAGTCTATTAACACTTGATGAAAGCAGAATTGTTTGCCTTCTCTCAAGTTGCATGTTTTTTTCAATGGTTAACACAGTACCGCCTGCGAATAACACACCCAACATGCTAGCGATAAGACCCATACTGCGTGGTCCACTAATGGCTACGACTTCACCTTTATTTAATCCTCCAGCATGAAGACTAAGGGCAACACTTTGAGCTGCTTCAGCCAATTCACCATAATTTTTCTTATTTCCTTGATGGCTAATGGCTATCTGATTTGGATTTTCAAGAGCAACCCTACTGAACATTTCAGGAACAGATGGGTATAACGGTTTTTCTAATTTTGCTTTTGGATTAGGTAAAATTTCTATGCTTTTATCTGTTTTCAGAGAATAAGAACAAATCGGCAACTCACTGAAATCGACCATCTGTTTTAATAGTGAGGTGTATTGATTTGAAAGTTCTTTAATTCTCTCTTCACTATAAAGATCCTTTTGGTAAACAAACTCCATCTCTATGCCATCTCTCGTCTCATGTATATAAAGTGTGAGACCAAACTTGGATTGTGGATCTCCTACATCCATTTGAGATAGAGTGACATCCTGCCATTGTGCAGTTTTATTAGGTATATTTACTAAATTAATCATCACATCAATGATAGGATTACGACTTAGACTACGCTCTGGCTGAATAATCTCTACTAACTTCTCGAATGGCATTTCCTGATGAGCATAGGCATCTAAGCAAACCTTACGTACCCGTTTAAGTACTTCTTCAAATGTTGGTTTTTCCGAAAGGTCAATTCGGAGTGCCAGAGTATTGATAAAGCAACCAATCAATGGTTCTGTTTCTGTTTGGGTTCGTCCTGCAATAGGTGTTCCAATAATCATGTCTTCTTGTTTGCTTAATCGATTTAGCAACACACTGAAGGCTGAGAGGAACACCATAAAATCTGTAACCTCTCTCTTACGACTAAGTTCTTTTAGCTTTTTAATGGTGTCTTTTTGAATTTGTACCGTTGTACGGCCACCACGGAATGCTTGTCGGTTAGGTCTTGGATTATCGGATGGTAGCTCCAATATTGGTAGTTCCCCACCCAATTGCTTAGACCAATATGCAGTAAGATGTTTAAAGATATCTCTGCTTCCCTCAATGTTTTGCCATTTGGCATAATCTGCATACTGAACAGATAACTCCGGTAAAGTTGCAGGTTTCCCACGGAGATAAGCTGAGTACAACTCACCTAATTCTTGTATTAACAATCCAATTGACCATCCGTCAGAAATAATGTGATGCATTGAAACTAATAGGATATAATCCCCTTCGCCTAACCATAACAAGCTCACATTAAGTAGAGGTCCTCTCTCTAAATCGAATGACCGACTAGTTTCTTTTAAAATAAATCTCTCTACTTCTAAACTCTTCTTTTCTTCTTCCGTTTCACGAAAATCTTTTAATGTTATTGGAATATGAAGAGTAGGGGATATTATCTGTACTGGATCATCTTCATCCTTAAAAGTTGTCCTAAGTGATTCATGTCGTTCAACAATTTGGTTTAGACAAATTTCAAGTGCTTGTTTATCCACAGTCCCCTCTATGCGAAAAGCTGAGAATAAGTTATAAGCTATACTCTCGGGTTCTAGTCGATCTAAGAACCATAATCTTTTCTGCGAAAACGATAGTGGAATTTTCCCTTCTCGAGACATCTGTAGAATATCTTCTTTCCTATGGTTGAGTTCTGATTCTAACTTACTTACCTCTGGTTTATTAGAAAAGACATCAGATGCTAGTTCAGCAATTGTCGGATTATCAAACAAAGCACGAAGAGTAATATTTGTATCTAAAACAGATCGTAAACGAGAAACGAGTTGTGTCGCCAAAAGCGAATGACCACCATACTCGAAAAAATTATCATAAACACCTATTCTTTCAACATCTAATAAACTCATCCAAATATCTGCCATTTTCATTTCAAGTGCCGTACGAGGTGCTGTGTATAGCCGCCCCTGTCCATTTAGTATCTTTGGAACAGGCAAAGCCTTTCGCTCTATCTTTCCATTCGGAGATAAGGGCATTTCGTCTAGAAAGATAAATAGTGACGGAACCATGTAGTTTGGTAACTTACCTAGAAGATCATTCCGTAACCGAGTTGAAAGCTCATCTTCTGACAACATTTTCTCTTTTGGAACAATATAAGCCACTAAGCGTTTCTCTCCATGTTGATTTTCCGTTGCCACGACTACTGATTCCTTGACACCATCGCATTTTCTTAGTGCCACCTCTATTTCTCCTAACTCAATCCGAAATCCCCGAATCTTCACTTGATGATCTATTCGGCCTAAATACTCAATTGTTCCATCTTGTAAGTACCTTGCAATATCCCCGGTTCTGTACAAAAGTGGAGTTTGGTCATCTCCATAGGGATTGACGAGAAACTTTTCAGCAGAAATGGTGTTATCGCCAATGTAACCTCCACCTACTTGTACTCCTGCTATGCACAATTCCCCCGGTGTCCCTACCGGTACAAGGCCCAATTCACTATTCAAAATGTAGGTTTTATTATTAGGAACAGGTCGCCCAATTGGCATTGGCTTATCTAGTAATAATTCCATATCTGGCAAACGCTTAAATACAGTAATATCAGTACATTCTGTAGGACCGTATGTATTGACCACTTCTGCATTACATGCACTTGATGAGGTCCACGATGACAAGCGATTGGCAACTATAGGTTCCCCCCCTAGAAAAACATGGCGCAACTTTCTTAATTCGGAATAGTTATTTCTAACAGCTTCGTCCAACAATGGGTAAAACGCACTTGGTGTGCAGCTTAGCAATGTAATGTTATTCTTTTCAATCTCATTCGTTATCGCTGCTGCATCATAAAGTCCCGAATTATACAACACTAGTTGTCCGCCTGTCATAAGTGGGGCGTAGATACTTTTTTGCGTCATATCAAAACTAGGTGAAGTAGTCAACAACATGCTATCGGAATCAGTCATCTGGAATTCCCCAATATACCATTGCATTAAGTTTTCAAAGCCTCTTCTAAAGACATTTACGCCCTTTGGTTCTCCAGTAGAACCTGAGGTGAAGATTACGTACATACGGTTCATTGCATCCGCTTTACTCTGCAGATTATCTTCTGATTCAGCTGCCAATAGTCTTGCCTCACTATCTAGACACACAACTGTTACCTCGGCCCCTACAGGTAACTTCTCTGCCCAGACTTGTTTTGTTACCAACACCTTCAACCCTGCTCGCTCTACCATATAACGACGTCTCTCAACTGGCAATGAAGGGTCAAGTGGGACGTAAGCACCTCCTGCCTTTTGTACAGCAAGCATACTAATTACCATATCAGGAGTAGATTCCAAACAAATACCAACTAATGTGTCTAACCCAACACCAAGTGACTGTAATTTATGAGCTAATTGATTGGCTTTACGATTTAATTCTCTATACGATACTGTTTCTTCACCGAATACAATAGCAATTTCCTTTGGTTTACGAGAAGCCCACACCTCGAAGCCTTCCTGTACACTTGTAAAAGGATAATCTAAATCTGTCTGATTCCATAAGTGTACCTGTTGATGGACTTCCTCTTCAGTTAACATCGGTAATCGAGCTACGCTTTTATCTGCATTTTTAGTTATTCCCTCTAATATATTCAAGAAATGATTTACCATTTTCTTGATAGTTTCCCTATCAAACAGGTCCGTACTATATTCTAAGGTCCCTGTAAATCCATCTTCGGATTCCGCCATCTCCATCAGTAAATCAAATTTTGCAGAATGACGATCGACATCAATAACCTCAGCTTGAAGGCCTTCCATAGCAAAAGTAGTATCCGTAAAGCGAAGCGAGAACATATTCTGAAAGATCGGCGACATATGAATATCACGATCTGGTTGGACAATTTCCACTACTTTTTCAAATGGAACATCTTGATTAGAATAAGCTTCTATAATGTTCTTTTTTACATTCTGTAGAAAACTATGGAAAGATACATTTTCATCAATTTGACTACGAATAACTAAATTATTTATAAAAAAACCAATTAATCCTTCTACCTCTTCCCATTCACGACCTGCTACTGGTATACCAACAATTAAGTCAGTCTGATTAGCATACCTGTACAGCCAAACATTATATGCAGCAAACAATGTCATAAAATTAGTCGTTTTCTCTCTTTGACTAAATTGTTTGATTGCATGACTAACTATAGGATTTACCGTAAATTCAAATGTTTCCCCTCTGTTCCCTCGTTTGCTTGATTGTGGAGTAGCTGAAGACAATTGTAATACTGGGAGCTCACCAGAAAGTTTATTCTTCCAAAATTGGAGCTGCGATTCATATTCTTCTCCATGTAACTGTTCTTTTTGGTAATGAGCGTAATCTGCATATTGGATTGGCATCTCCTCAAGTTCAATTTTTTCCTGATGGATAAATGCCTTATAAAGTTGTGACAATTCCCTTTTCAGTATATCTGTGGACCAACCGTCCGAAATAATATGATGTAGATTAATAAGTAGTAGATGGTCCTTTTCATTAAGACGAATTAGTCGTATATGAAACAGAGGTCCTTGCTGTAGGTCAAAAGCGGTTTCAGCCTCTTTTTCAGCTAAATTAATTGCATGCTCCCAACACACATTCCCCTCCAAAGAGGATAGATCATCAATTTGAATTTCCCATTCAAGTCTTTCTCGAACGATTTGTA
The DNA here is from genome assembly GCF_037024155.1 of Bacillus sp. 2205SS5-2. Lineage (NCBI taxonomy): Bacteria > Bacillati > Bacillota > Bacilli > Caryophanales > Bacillaceae > Bacillus > Bacillus spongicola. The sequence goes on along the minus strand of NZ_JAYKTS010000014.1, from coordinate 65,200 downwards.
CAATTTCTCCATCTACCTCACGAAACGTTGTACGTAAAGTATCATGGCGATTAACGATTTGACTGAATGCTCTCTTCAGTGCTTCTATCTGAATAATGCCCTGTAGTCGTATGGTAGTAGGAATATTATAGACAAACTTATCTTCTAGTAATTGGTCAATTAACCATAATCTTTTCTGAGCAAATGAAGCATCAAATGAATAAACTTCATCTGTTCTTTCTTTCAATAAAACTTCCTCTGTTGAATGATGAGATGCTTCCTTCATTGAGATCCCTCCTTTTTTATTCCAAATATTAACAGATTAGCAACTAGTTCAAAAGATGGCTTTCACGAGATAGCTTAGAAATTCGTTGCCTACCATTTTTAATAGGAGTTTTCTTATTTCCCTCAACTACTAGCGCTAACTTAGCGACGCTCGGGTGTTCAAACAGGGTTTGCATTGAGAGCTCTGTATTTAGAGCCGAACGTAGACGATAAACTACTGTAGTTGCTAACAAAGAGTGTCCACCTATAGTAAAAAAGTTGTCATGGACTCCGACTTTTTCATTTCCCAAGACTTCACACCACACATCTGTAATTACTTGTTCTACCGTGTTCCTTGGTGCTACATATTCCGACAGTTCAAAACTTGATTCAACCGGATCGGGTAAAGCCTGTCGGTCCACCTTCCCATTTTGATTTAGTGGAAAAGCCTCTAAGAACATACAAGCTGAAGGGACCATATATTCTGGAAGTATCCCTTTCAAGTACTGTCTCAATTCAGTCGATTGTATTTTATTTTTAGCCTTCTGGACCACATACATGACAAGGCTTTTGTCTCCTACCTTATCTTCATGGACAATTGTCAATGCTTCTTGCACTGAAGGGTGCTCCATGAGAACCCTTTCGATTTCCTCCAACTCAATTCGATAACCACGAATTTTAACTTGGTGGTCAATCCGTCCCAAATACTCAATGTCTCCATTAGATTGCCAACGTACCATATCCCCAGTTCTATACATCTTCATTCCAGGTTGCCAAGGGCAAGGAACAAACTTTTCATCACTCAGTTCATGACGATTTAAGTAACCACGGGCAACACCGCTACCAGAAATACATAATTCTCCAGTCACCCCAATTGGCTGAAGGTTTAACTTCTCGTTCACAATATAAGCCTGTACATTGGGTAATGGTTTACCTATGGGGATGCTCCTGTGTCCAAAGTCCCCCACAACAGGATAGTTTGTAGCATAGATTGTAATTTCCGTTGGCCCGTATAGATTTTCCAGACACACATCTTCAAGCATTTCCTTAAAATTGTAAGCCACTTTAATTGGAAGTGCTTCTCCTGCCACCATTACGTACTTTAATGCCGGCAAGCTTCTATCGATCCGGTTTTCAAGTTGCTGAGTGAAGACATTTAATAATGCTGGTACAAAATTTACGTGTGTTACATTTGATCGTCCTAATACGCTCAACAGTTTATCAGGATCCTTTTCCGCTTCTGGTTCGAGTATGACAAGATGACCACCTCCACGAATCCATCCGAACACTTCACTTACAGATACATCAAAAGTAAACGGCGTTTTCAATAAGTAACAATCCTCGGATTCAAATGGATATCTCTCTTCTAACGCTGTCAGAATATGATTCAAATTGCTGTGTTCAACCATAACACCCTTGGGTTTTCCTGTGGAACCAGACGTATAGATGACATATGCTAAATCTGTCTCCCTGTTCACACACACTAAGTCGCTCTGATCATCAGCATAAGAGGCATCATCGTCTAGATTTATCTTTTCATATCCATCTTCTAGAATATCCATGAACTTTGATTGTGTTAGGACCACTTCTGCATGACTATCTTCAAGGAAATACTTCACTCGAGACAGAGGGTCTTTGGGGTTAATAGGAATGTAAGCGCCACCCGCCTTAAGGATAGCGAATATTCCGACAATCATCTCTACAGAGCGTTCTGCAATTATTGGAACCATTCCATCCGGTTGGACCCCTTTATCTCTAAGTGTTCTTGCCAACCTGTTGGCTCTAGCATTTAAATCTTGATAAGTAAGGTGGATATCGTCGCAAACTATCGCTAGTGCTGTTGGCCTCTGAGCAGCTCGTACTTCAAATTCACCCATGATAAGGTTCGAATCAAAGTTTAATTTTGTTTTATTGTAATTAATTACCCACTTGTTATCGCTCACTGTTAAAAGGACAACTTCTAACAAATTAGTTTCTAAGTTACTCAACACCTGTTCTAGCACTCTAAAAAAGTGACTCACTACCCTATCAATCGTCTCTTGTCGATAAGAGACCGAATTATACTTGATTCTAAGAGTTATTCCGCTCTCTTCTTTTATAAAGGAAAAGAGAAAAGGGGGGACTTCTTTAAATGTAGAGACATGAATATTTTCAAGTTGAACTCCGGTCTCAAAGAACGGGTTTTCTCCAGAAGTCGTTTTTAACTCTAATTCTTCTGCTAAAACGTCCATCGGATAATTTTGGTGCCCCGCAGCATCTAAAACAGTTTGCCTCATCTGGATTAAAAGGTCTTTAAAAGTCATGTCTGCTTCTAACCTACTCCTTACGACAAGACTATCATTCATCAGATTCTCCGATTGAGGATTAGGTACTGGTTGCCCAATAACTATGTCTTCCAGTCCGGTGTATTTATAAAGAAGTACCGTAACAGCAGACGCAAGTACTACATGCAAAGCATGATCATTATTATTACTGACCTTTTTCACTTGCTCCCATAAATCTTCTGAAAATTTATAATTAGGAGATACAATTTCTTCCTGAGATTTGGGTTGAAAAGTGTCAGATGGAAAACATGCTACTTTTGTTAACCCCATCAATTTCTCTCTCCAATACGTTCCTTCTTGCACTTGCTGTTTGGCAATAACCTTTCGATTACTTTTAATGAATTGCGCTCTGCTCATTTAAGTCACTCCTCTCAAATCCACATACTTACATTTTTCCCTTTTAAAAGGAAAAATTAAAGTTCGTCACTTCCATTTTATTTGTTTTTGGAAATATGGACAGTTGAATATCTGCTAGTTTCACATCCGGATTTTGGATAACTACATCAATAATTTCAATAAAATATCTTTGAAAGTTCGTCATAGTTTCTGTTGAAAATAACTGTTTAACGTATTCCCAATCAATTACTAATTGGTCTTCACTTTCATAAATTTGCATATTTAAATCAAACATGGCAAAGTGTCCATGCTCATTAGACAATTGAATATTTCCACCAAGGAAATTCATCTTATATAAGTCAAAACTTTGTAGTGCGATCATAGTGTTGAAAAGTGGATTATGATTGTATCGGCGATCCTTGACCACTTCACTAACTAACTTTTCGAATGGATAATCTTGATTCTCAAAAACATCAATGGTTCTTTGTTTAACATTACGAACGAAGGTACTGAAAGTAATATCTTGTCGTGGATAATTCCTAAGGCATAATGTGTTTACAAACATACCTATTACATTTTCCAAACTCGGGTAATTCCTTCCGGATACTGGTGTTCCAATTACAATATCTTCTTGACCTGTAATCTTCATTAGGAATACGTTATAAATTGAGACAAGGATTTGAAAAAGAGTTGCTTCTTCCTTTAATGCGAAACTGCGTAAGGCAGAAGTTTGCTGCACATTAATTTCAAAAGTAAGAAATGCACCAGACAAATTGGGATTATCCAGTCTCTTTTGGTCAGTTGGTAATTCTAAAATTGGAGACGGTTCTTTAAAGACATCTGACCAAAATGTAGCTTGTCTTGCTTCAATTTCATGTCCCCGCACTTGATTCATCCATTCAGAATAGTCCTTGTACTGTAAATTGAGCTCAGGAAGCATTTTCCCCTCATATAATGCTTGCAGCTCTTTAAAAAAGATTATTAAAGAGAGTCCATCAATAATAATATGGTGCATATCTATGATGAGTTTGTAAGTTGTGTTGTCCACCTTAACCAATCCCACTCTTAGCAATGGGGCTTGAGATAAGTCGAAAGATCGCATAAATGGAGTTTTATGTAAATCATCTTCAGAATCATAATATTCCAAATCTAATACAACCTTCTCCCAAACCTTTTGGTGTACTTGTCCATTCTCATATTCAAATGACGTTCTTAATGATTCATGACGATCAATCAAATGTTGCAACACATTCTTGAATCTTGTTATATCTAACGATTGTCCTAGTGTGACAGTAGTTAATACATTGTAGTTGGTCAGTTCAGGATTCATCTCCTGTTGGGTAAACATTCTTCCTTGTTGAGAAGACATTGGGTAATATTTTTTTGTTTGTGCAACTGGAATCTCCATCACATTTTGATGTATATCATTTCTAATTTGTTTTGCCATAATTTCGATTGTTGGATTTTTCAGAATACTTGATAAAGACAGACGGATTCCAAATTCCTTCTGGATATAAGCATGTAAAAGTGTTGCAGATAAAGAATTCCCACCTAATTCATAGAAATGGTCAATTACACTAACCTTTTCAACACCTAGAGCTTGCTCCCAGAGCTTAACTAATTTCATTTCTGTTTCATTCCTTGGTGCTGTATATGCATTATTGATTGCTCCTTGGTGAGAAGGCTCTGGCAATATTTTTCGGTCTACTTTTCCATTTGTATTTAGCGGAAACTCCTTTAAGTAAAGAAAATGATCCGGTACCATAAAAGCAGGTAAAGATTGACGAAGATACTCTCTTAAATCTAGATGATCAGCCTCAACATTCCCTGTAGTCGTGTAATAGGCACAGAGGTATTTTTGTCCACTCATAGGATGCTCTTTTACTATTACAATTGCCTTATTAACTGCATTGTGAGTTAATAATTTATTCTCCACTTCACCAGGCTCAATTCTAAATCCTCTAATCTTCACCTGATGATCAACCCTCCCCAAAAACTCTATGTTTCCGTCAGGAAGCCATTTTGCCATATCACCAGTTTTGTATAACTTTTCAATTTTATTAAATGGGTTATTGATAAATTTTTTCTTTGTGAGTTCTGGTCTTTTAAAATAACCACTTGTTAATCCATCGCCACCTAAGTACAATTCACCAATTACTCCAACCGGCTGTACATGATTGTACTTATTTAAAATATAAGCTTGCGTGTTTGAAATTGGTTTCCCAATGGGAATTCTATTTTCAAAATATCGCTCTATCTCATAAGTAGTTGAGAAAGTTGTGTTCTCTGTGGGCCCATAACCATTAATAACCTTCAATTGCTGGCACTCTTCTCTTACTCGGTTGATATGATTTGGCGATAATTCATCCCCACCTACAATCAAATACTTCATGGAGGTAAACAGGGAAACATCTTTGTCTACTAATTGATTAAAAAGTGGTGAAGTTAGCCACATTGTATTAACTGAGGTTGTTATAATCGTTTGCTTCAATAGGGTGGTATCCAAGAGCCCTTCCTTATCAATAAGGTATAGAGTTCCCCCATTTAGCAAAGCTCCCCAGACCTCAAATGTAGTCGCATCAAACCCAAATGCTCCGGTTTGTAATATTCGTGTGTCTGAAGAAAAAGGGATATAATTAGTATTTTTGACCAATCGAATAACGTTACGATGACTAATACACACCCCTTTAGGCACACCTGTTGTACCTGATGTATACATTACATAAGATAAATCCCTAGCCTGGTTTTTCACTTCAAGGTTTTGGATATACTCACGATTGAAAGAGATTTGATCAATACAAAGAGTTTTTCCAGAAAATTCGTTACTCTTTGCCAGGTGTGAGGATGTCAACAAAAGATTAGTTCGACTATCTTTTAACAAGAAAGCAATTCGTTCACTTGGATAATCTAGGTCTATGGGAAGATAAGCACCTCCTGCTTTTAACACTCCAAGCATACTAACTATCATTTCAAGTGAGCGTTCTAACATTAAACCAACTAATTGACTTGGTAAAACTCCATTTTGTCGTAAAAGCTGCGCAAGACTATTGGCTCGCTGATTTAATTCAGCATATGTCAAATTCTCCCCATCTAAGGAAACAGCTATCTGTTCAGGGAACTTTATTACTTGCTCTTCAAACAACTCCTGAATCGTCTTATTTTTAGGAAAATTGGTACTATTTTGATTGAACTCAACCAATATTTGTCGTTTCTCAGCTTGGGATAAAATATCAATATCTTTAATTGGCTTAGTAGAATTTTTAGTTACCTCATTTAATAGTTTTACAAAGTGCCGAACTATACGTTCAATTGTTTCTACTTTAAACAGATTCGTACTATATTCTAAGTCAAAAGATATACCATCATTTTTTTCTATAGCAATTAGGCTGAGGTCTACTTTGGATGTCTTAAAATCAAAATTATATGGTCTTACTTGGGCCTCTCCTAATGATAGTCGACTTCCTTTCATATTCTGTAATACAAACATGACATCAAACAAGGGATTACGACTAATGTCTTTCTGCAGATTGATCTGCTTAATTAGATCCTCAAGTGGATAATTCTGATTCTCGTATATACGTAAAGATTCCTCTTTAATAAAACTTAATTGTTCTTCAAAGTTCTTTTCTAGATCAATTACTGATTTTATGACAAGTGTATTTGCAAACATTCCTACGGTCATATCTAAATCTGGATGTTGTCTATTTTCGATTGGGCTCCCCACAATAATTGTTTCTTGATCTGTATACCGACTTAATAACATTTTAAAAGCCGTTAATAACGTCATATAAAGAGTTGCTTGATTATCTCTTGCCACCTTAAGTAAGTGCTCTGTCAAACCACTATCAATTTCAAAAGAAACTTTTGCTCCTTCAAATTTCTGTACGTCAGGTCGTTTAAAATCCGTTGGAAGATTTAAAACAGGTGGGTCATTTGAGTAACTTTCCAACCAATATTTTTCTTGAGCAGCAAATGTATTGCTATCTAACTGCTCTTGGTACCATTGAGTGTAATCTGCGTACTGAATGGAAATTGGTTTCAGAGGTTTCCCTGCGTACAATTGGGATAACTCATCAATTATGATATTAGTAGATACACCATCAGCAATAATATGGTGATAATCCAGAATAAAAATAGATTGATAGTCATCTAACTTTATTAATTTAGCTCTAATTAATGGTGCGCGTGATAAGTCGAAAGGTTTTACAAATCGTTTTATTAGTTCGTCAGCTTCTTTAACTTCTACCTCATCATAATCTAAATTAAAAGGTACCTTATCATGGATTATTTGCACGGCATTTTTATCTTTTATCATAAATCTTGTTCTCAAGCTTTCATGACGTTGGATGAGTGTATGCAAAGCTTTTTCCAGCGTGCCGATATCTACATAACCTTTGATTTTAAAAACATTAGTAATATTATAATTTACCGATGCTGGATCAAGTTGATTAAGCATATACATTCTTTTTTGGACGGAGGACAGTGGATAATAAGGCTTTTTAATTGCTTTTAGAATCGGCCTATACTCCTCCTTGCCTTCTCTACCAATTATGTAATTTGCTAAACTCTTTATCGTCGAATGTTCGAAAATGACTTGTAACGGAACATTTACTTGCAATATTTTTTGAATATTCAGCTTCAAATGAATTGCCTTTAGTGAATTTCCCCCTAAATAAAAGAAATTATCATGGATGCTTATTTGCTCTACTTCCAATTCTTCTTTCCACAATTCCCCTAATGTCTGCTCTATCTCATTCTGAGGTGCAACATACTCATGATTGCTCTCAATTTCTTCAGGTTCCGGTAATTGTTTGCGATCTAATTTACCGTTTGGTGATAATGGGAAAGTTTCAATCATAACCAAACGATCAGGAATCATAAACCCAGGCAAAATATCCTTGAGCCTCTCTTTTAAACTCTGCTCTGTTACTACCTGTTTAGGAACAACATAGCCACAAAGATACAGTTGGTGCTTCTTATCATGACGAACAATGACTATTGCATCTCTAACTTCCTCGAACTCACGTAATTGATGTTCTACCTCCCCAACTTCAATACGAAATCCTCGAATTTTAACTTGATTGTCGATTCGTCCGATATATTCAACATTTCCATCAGGAAGCAAACGAGCTAGGTCTCCTGTACGGTAAAGACGTTCTTCTCCATCAAACGGATGTTCAACAAATTTTTCACGTGTAAGCTCTTCCATATTTATGTAGCCCCGTGCCAATCCTACTCCTGCTATACATAACTCCCCTACTTGTTCATATGACAGAGAACGCATTTTTTCATCTACTATATATAATCGGGTATTATCAATCGGTTTACCAATGGGTACTACTCCATCCATCTCTTTACCATAACAATCGTAGTAAGTCACATGAACAGTAGTTTCTGTGGGTCCGTATAAATTAATTAATTGAGTATTATTATGGTCTGTAATACCCTCATCGAATATATCTACAGTATTTTTTTGTAAGGCTTCTCCAATTGAAAATACTCGCTTAAGGCTTGATAATTTTTTGACTATATCAGGATTAGCCGTATAACTTAGAAAAAGATTCAAAAGCGAAGGTACGAAATATATAGTAGTGACTTGATGTTTATCAATTGCATTTATAATTGATTCCGGATCTTTTTCACCTTCGGGCTTAAGTAAACAAAGTGTTGCACCTGCGAACATCCACCAAAATAACTCCCATACAGAGAGATCAAAAGATATAGATGCTTTTTGCATTACTACATCTTTTTGGTTAATCGGATAGGTTTTCTGTAGCCAGTTGAGTCCGTTAACCATTGAACGATGTTCCACCATAACACCTTTAGGTTTTCCTGTGGAACCAGAGGTATAAATAACATAAGCTAAGTCGGAAGAAGAACCAATATGTCCTATATTTTCACCATTTGAGTCATATGATGTTTCATCATTTAAATTAATAGTAGTATGGTAATGGTTATTGAAGTAGTTTAAGAATTTATTTTGAGCAAGCACAATCTTTGCTTGACTATCATTAAGAATGTAATCAACACGATGCTGGGGATAGGTTGGGTCTATTGGAACATAAGCACCACCAGCCTTCAATATTGCACAAATACCAATCATCATCTCTAGAGAACGTTCGGCCATTATTGCAACGAGACATTCAGGTCCAACTCCCTTGGATTTAAGTGTTCGTGCTAATTGATTTGCTTTTGAGTTAAATTCTTGATATGTAACCTCTATTCCATCTCCAATAATTGCCATTGAAGTTGGAAACTTAGCGACATTTAATTCAAACTTTTCGATAATTTTAATGTCAGCTTCTTCTTGAGTGCTATTGAGATGTAAATTAGATACCTTATCCTTCATGTTTTATCCTCTACTTTACAGATTTTTTGATTCCCAATCCAATTTGTATTATGTTCACTATATTGAACTATGGTATACATATTCACCCCTCAAAGTTTGTAAACTATAAGACAAATAGGTACAAAAGTTACTAAATCCAATTAGTTTTTTTAAAAGGTGGATGTTCTTGATTTTTTCTCATTCTGAACCTCACAAAATGTTCTTTTGAATTTAATAGAATATAGATATTGTATTTCTCTAATTCATCAAAACGGCAACCTGGCATTTTCCCATAAGAATGACCTGGATAAATTCTTATATGTGGAGCAACAGTCTTTTTGATACGTTGAAAACTCTCATACATCTGGTCTGGAGAACCTCCCTCTTTATTGCACATTCCACACCCTTCAATGAAAACAGTATCGCCAGTGAAAAGAGCATCTGAGAGGAGAAAACAAGCCCCGCCGGCAGTATGACCAGGTGTCACTAAGCATTGGATACGTGTTTTTCCCAGAATTAAGACTTCCATATCCTCAAAGCAGATTAATTTTGGGGCTGTAAATTGGTAGTAATCGCATTCTACACTAGACATATACACTGACGAGCCATATTTTTCAACAAGTGGTTCCACAAGGTTCACATGGTCAAAGTGAGAATGTGTTAGCAATATAGCAGAAGGTTTAACCCCTATTTTTTCAAAAAATGATTCAATTAATTCAAAATTCCATCCTGGATCAACGATTGCTGTTTCCAGTGTAGCGATATCTACAATGATATATATGTAGTTTGGAAGTGTAGATGACCCAGCTTCCAATTGGTAGAGTTCATAGGTGCAGTTGTTCATTCTTTATTCCTCACAATGGCAAGTTCTTCTTCAAACATACAAGCTTCAATGATGGGGAGTGATACCTATCATTCCTATCTAGCACTTGATGGCTCTGGTTTTAAGTTGAATACCTAGTCTATATATGCAATAGAAAGTTCAGACTATAATTTAAGCTGGTTTCAAACTGTAATAAAATTTTATACATTTTATGTTTATTACACCTGTTCTTATTTATTTGAGATTACGTAATGTAGTACCTCATTCATATTATTATCAAATTCCATAAGATCCATCTCTTGATTAGAGTCTGACAGTGCAAGGACTAGGTTAGGATGTACCTCAGCCATTACTCCCATCTGCTCCAATTGCAATTGCAGCACAAGTCATAGGAATTAAAAGATCCTTTCGCCTAGTTGAATGGGTTACATCTATTAAAACTGGCAGGTGTGTTTCGTTTTTCAATATAGGTACGGAAGAAATATTCAACGTATACCTCGCTCACATCATATTACATTTTCATATCCTTATTATCTGTAATCTTTTCTAAAAATTCTTTTTCTCGTATTGGATTATATATTGGTCGTCCCTTTTGACTTTTTACTTCTCCAATATTCCTGTTTTATGTAATAAATTTTGAATTTGAAAGTCAATTTCTTCAATGTTGTTTCTAAAATCTCTTAATCATCCAATACTTCACCTCGTTTTATTTTAATTTTTACAGATTTAGTTAGTGATTGTCAACAAAAAACTAATTGAATTTTTTGTTTGTATTTATTAACATTATAACTAACATAAGAATTTGAAATTTATTTATTATGAAATAAAACAGATTGGTGGTAGCTTTTTTGTGGAAGGTATCAATGTTGATCCTAATACGTTTCTAAACGAAGAGTTCATCACAATTGGAACTTTAGGTCCCTTAGGAACGAGTAGCGAGTTTGCAGCAAAATCATTTATTGAACAACATTTTAAAAATTCTCCTATTTGCAAAGTTTCCCTCCATGAAACATTTGAGAATTCTATTGATCTATTGGTTAAAAAGAAGCTAGATTACGTAATTGTTCCACATGCATAAGAACACATTAACACTTCTACATGATGGTAAATGTTAAGGTTATTGAAATTTTCCGATATGACACACCGCTATATGGTTTAACAGTTAGAAGCGATTTTCAGTTTCAGGAATCTATGTTGTCTAATAAGAAAATTTTTTCTCACCAAGCACCAAATAGTTTGATTAAACATTTTATAATCAAAGAAGTTAAGTTTTCGTTGGTCAATTCTAAGGCCTTCTTTATCTTTGAGCTTGGATATTTTTAAAATGAAACACCAATTTTTCACATTCGACCTCAAAGAAGTTGATGAGGATCTTAGGTGTATTCTAAACAAGCATTTTACTATCGTGAACTGGTCAATCTATATGTAGTTGGTAAAAATACTAGGCTAATAAAGCAGCACTTGATTCGTGAACTTTTTAACTATCGCAGTTGAAATGCCGAAGAAAAACGACAATTGAAAAAAGGGCTTATTAGTCCGTAACTTTTTGTGGTACCAATCTTTATCTTTCGTGAAATCATGAATTATTTATCATAGCAGGTCATAGTTATCTCCGGTTATAGTTTTATGCAAGAATCGGTAGGGAAAGCCATAACCCACTAACAAAAGCGATTAATTGTCATAATGCAATATCGCCTAAAACAGACTAATATCGATCCCTTGAAGCGACTACTTGAAGATTTTGAAGGTCTGTATGAATTTACACAGCTTTCACACGAATCAATGGACTTTAGTGCTGGCGAAATAAAGCGTGAGATGGAACGAGGGAAACAAAGACATTCTTTATACCAGGTTGATCAAAAATTATTACCAGATTTGGGATTTTCTAATGAAAGCATCAAATACTATGCTTCATTAGTGGATTATTACTCTGTTTACAGGCTCAAACAACAGAATCTATGGATTGGTTACCTGTATTTATTATGTTTTATCTACTATCGTTTTCACCAGAAGTATGTCAATCTTATTAATACTTCCGTGATCACACGAAATAAGCAGCCAAGGCTTCCTTAAAACGCGCCCGGCTGCTTATATATCTTTTGATCACTTAGGTGAAAACCAATCGTATTTCCTGTTGAAGCTACTAGACCAGATAGAGGTTCCTACATACCTTTAAGATTGTGATTTCAGGTTGATAGTTCTTCCATTTGAAAAAATATTAATTTTCCATACTGGCGGTCACTTTCTCTTTTAAAATTCTAACATCATTAAGCTCAAGTTTCCGAGAGGACTTGCATGGATATGGAAGTTTTCGAACCAGAACCTTTAAAAGATATTTGTCCCCTCCCACCATTCAAATCCAATTCTAGCTTTTACAACTTCATCACTTGTTAATAAGAATAGAATGGAATTACCAGGGGCAATGATAATTTTCCCACTAATTTGTCCACTCGTTATCGTTTCATTTGCGGGTACTCGTCTTAGAACAGTATTCACTCCCCCAATTTTTTCTCCTTCTACCGAGGGATTGAACTGCAATTCTCCTTGCGGCTTGGTATTGAAATTGGTGTTTAAATTCCCTACATTAGAGGAAGTAAAAATTTCCCCAGGCGGGATTGCATCGACGAAAAGATTGGCCGTATAGGGAGAGGTGGAGAAGTTTGTTAGCGTAAAGAAGTCAAAAAATAAATCAATTTTAGAGGTAGGCGGATTAAAGAGACGACCCCAAGCTACAGTATTTTCTCCAAATGTTAATAAGTCCGTTAGTCCAGCAAAATTTCTTCCCTTTGAGGATTGAAAAGCGGAATTGATAATATTAGCAACAGGTTTAATCGAATTTCCCATTTTGTTTCCTCCAATCCAATTATTTCTATTAATAGAACGACCTGAGGAACTGATCTTCTATCATTCTTCAGTTGTTATAAAACAAAGAAGGCCTGTTCTGGTAGTTTTCCTACCTTTATTTTTTTAACCTCTTTAAGTGTACATGTATCAATAACTGATACGGTGTCTGAACCAGAGTTCGGAATATAAAAGTGAGTTCCATCTTGTGTAAATCTGCCAACTGCTGGATTCTCACCAACTTTAATTCGCTTAATTTCTGCCAATGTGGCTACATCAATGATCGATAGAGTTTTGCCGCCTGTATTGCTTACATAATATGAACTTCCATCTGGGGTGAACATTCCAAAAAAAGGTCCTTTCCCAACTTTAATCTCTTTAATGACCTTCAATGTGGCAATATCTATCACCGATACACTATTGGATCCCGTATTACTTACAAAAACCAACCGGTTATCTCGTGATACAAAGGTTCGTGATGGTTGTTTTCCAACTTTGATTTGCTTAATCTCTTTGTTAGTGGCCGTGTCGATGACAGAAACGGTATTAGAACCGTTGTTTGGTACATAAACCTGTTCATTATTTCGAGATACACGTGCCTGAAATGGTTGTTTTCCTACTTTAATTTGTTTGATTTCTTTTAGTTTGGCTGCGTCTACGACAGAAACACTATTAGATCCTGTATTACAAGCATAGTAATAATCTCCATTCGTAGTAAAACTCGAAGTAAACGGTTGCTTTCCAATTTTTATATCCTTAATAACTTTGTTTTTTTGAATGTCAATGACAGAGATATTATTGGAACCATTATTTACACTGAAGTTAAAGTCTCCTCCAGGCTGGAAGTCAATATCGATTGGTGTTTTTCCAACCTTAATGGTTTTAGTTACTTTATTTTTTTTGATTTTAATGACCGAAATATCATTTGAACATCTATTTGCTACATAAAGAAAGTTATTATCTGGAGTGATGTTAATATCAAATGGTCTTTGTCCTACTGGGATTTGTTTGATTTCTTTGTTTGAATCAACATCTATAACTGAAACCGTATCAGAACCACGATTACTGACATAAATGAATCCTTTATCCTTGTTCATATATTCTCTCACCTCCTTTTTCTTTCATTAGATTTTAAAAAACCTGTCTTATTAGTACTGGGCAGGCCGATTACACTAACATCTAGTGCTGCAAATGATAGATGTTAAGTGTAATACTATCAATCTATGAAGTGAAAACAATTTGGTTTGTGTCATCACCCTAGATTTGAAAGATAATTTCGATAAAAGAATAAAAAAATGCGCTAACCATTAATATAATAGGGTTTACACGAAGCAAACTATCCAATGGAAAGAGTACCTTCTAGTGAATGTTTATTACGCAGTTCGTACGAGAATAGGAACACTTTCTATTGAACCCACTTTGGAGAGCGCAACGGCAGACGGAGGGATTGTCTATCTTCTTGATTATGTCGATGAATTGTAACAGCGGGAGTACTTAACTCAATTTCTTTCGTGAAGAAAACACTTTTACATCTACCATTTATCTCACGTGTCTATAGCCCTCATTTCGGTCCGTTTGTTAGGGAAAGGAAGTATCTTTCAAATCGAAGACATAGACGAAAAAACTCTAGTAAATCACTTTTTTAGTGGGGGAAATTGCTGGATTACCGACGTACTATAACGTCCTACTGAGGTTTAAAAAGAAGGCTCTTTTCGAGAAAATTGTTGCTATTGAGTTTGACAAGGATCAATTTACTTTTTATGGTATTATATAAACAGAAATATATTCAGCTAAAGTACAATTTAGTGTTTTGGGGTGTCAATCAAATCTATAAGCATACAGAAAACTCAAAAAAGAATAATGATACAGGAATTATGAAGGAGTTATCCTCTTTAAAACACTGAATAGAATTGCTCGAAAAAAACGAGATGAAAATAGAAGGAATAAATGCTAAATTGTTATTTCACAATTGCTGGACCGGGCTAGCGGAATCTTCAACAAACCGGAATTTAATCTGAATAAGAAGTGGTTAGATTTAATTTACAAAAGGACCCTAAAAAAGAACTTTTTTGTTGAAAGAATATAATAATATAAATTATCAATAACGTAGTATAGAAAGGAAGAATATTAGGTGTGAAAAACAAAGATTTTATAGATAGTCTAATACCACTGGGAATGATTTTTGGTGGAGGTATCGGAGTAATTCTTGGCGTATTATTTGAACCAATCTCTCAAGTATTTTTCAATTTCTTTAGGAAGTGGAATAGGTCTTTTACTTGGAACTATTGCTTATGGATTCTATAGTCAGAAAGAGTAGAACTACACCAAACGGGTGGGATTGCTGAGAATCCACAGCTGATCTGCAGCTTTTTCTTTATTCCGATATTGGGCAGATTACTTTAATAAAGTGAAACTTACATTTTTCTATTACATACATGTCCATGGGCACGGTTCTTCCGGTATGTTCTCATGACTAACGCTTACCCTATTGATTCTTCAGGACTCTCAACTTTTCTTTTTATATCCTACATTTTGCGGGCTAGACAGAAGTCAGATAAGGATATTTCAGAAAGAAAAGGATACGAAAAGAGCCTTTCAAATAAAAAAGAAATCTTTAGCTCTAGATTCAACTCATGATTGTCCCCCCAATAATTTCAACAAAAATTTGGAGGTATTTGTAGTTACTAAATCTAAACAATATTTCACCATTAAATATTGGTAAAGAGCCAGAGGGTTAGTCCCTGGCTCACTAACTCTATCAACGATTAATAAAACACCATATCCACTCAATTGATAAGGGTTCAAGACCCTTGAAAAAGGAGTGATGTAGAGGTTATTCTGTGTTCAAGATGGGTTTATTGGAATCAGCTGCTTTACGAGAAGGAAGTTATATATGACCAGTACGTAGCGTTCAAAAACGTTCTCTCTGCATGAGCTGTTAGTCCTAAGATCTTCACACCCGTTGTTCTGCGATGATGTACTGAATTCAACACCTAATTCTGTAAGGATTTTCTGAAAGGGTTTTCCTTGATTGAGACGATGGAACGTTTTATGAGAAACATCGTGAGGATCCTCCTACTTCACAAGACTCTAATCTGCTAGTAAATTAATCTTCTCAACGATGTTTTCAATCACTGAATTGAGTTCTGCATAGCCATAATAACGAACATGGATGACGGCTTTTCCTTTTGCAGCAAAAACTTCTTTCTTCTTAGCGTTCTCATGAACGATTAAAAGATCAAATTCTGGATGCCTTGTTTCCATAAATTCTTCACTGTCATCATGTATATATTTCTTGATTAAATCGGAAATCAAATGATCCGCCATAATAGGTATTCTCAGCTGATAAACCTTTGATGTAATGGATGGTGTATATTCACCGCTCCCGTCCTTCCACATTTCTCCTGGAACCACGCCGTTTTCGTTGGTGTCATATTGCACGGGTGCTAACGGACTCCACTCATACGTATATTGATTACCACGATCCACATTTCCGCTCATAAAGGATGCTTCCTCTCGTAGCAAAGCTGGATTCTTCTCGACATCTGCTAATCTGATAATCGGCAGATCAAAGCTTGTTTCGGTCAAAGTTTTCGATTCAACCTTTGCCATCTGTATCAACGGGATGCTGGCACCCAACCCTAGCAATACAGTTAGAATAAATCCGATGATAGCTTGTAATCGGTGGTTCTTCTTCCATGGAGCATGATGATCAATCGGTTTTCCTTCGATCATCATTTTCCGCAACGAACGAATGGATGAGGCTGCTTGTAGCAAAGTATAGGAGGAGTATCCAAAGGAAATGATTATTATTAGATGTGTTATAGCCCCTCCTTCCACCATAAAGAAATAAGGTGTCCCGTCAAGAAACCAAATGGAAGACAATAACGCCGTTATCAATAGCATTCCGAATGTACTGATAACGGCCTTCAGAGCTAAATTCTTGTCTAATTCCTTTAATGTATAAGCTTGCTCGACAGGATTTGAATAAAGTTCTGGTGCATCGAGCTCGGCGGGTGATGAAAACACATGAAATAAACCATAGCTCGTTACATAATCCCAACCACTTTCCGCATACTTATGTATTTGATCTGAATCGACGCTCTTTTTGGTGGAAACATCAATTCTGTACCTCATATTCTCCGGTTCACCTTTCACAAACTTAGCAAAAATGATTCCCATCTTTTCGAGGTAAAGTCCCTTAGCTGCCATGTCTGCCAACCAGCTTTCATGCTCTCCGATTTCCAAATAATTATTGGGGCGAAATTTGAGGACCGTTTTATTCATTATCATCTCCTCCTTCTAAAATTTCATTTTCTTCTATCAGGCCTTTTAATCGACCATATTCTATTCTCAGCGCTCTTTCTCCTTCTGGTGTGATGAGGTAGGTCTTCCTTCTACCACCATTTTCTGCTAAGGAAATAAGTCCGTCTTTTTGCATCCGTGAGAGTCCTCTGCAAAGTGTTCCGGCCCCATATTTACTTTGCCACCCGACACTTCTGTAATTGCTTGCATTAACTGATACCTATGATTAAGTCGCATTAGCGCAAGTACTACATGGCTTCGGTCATCAGTCCCCCATTATATGACATCGTTTACCTCACTTCTTTGTTTCCTTCAGATCATCTGTGTCTAAAAACTATGTTTTACGTTATATCGTATAGAAAAATATTATTTTATAAACTATCTTACTGTAAATATTAAAATGTTATTCCAGGTGAATTATAGGAAAAATTGGGGGCATCGTGACGGTTCTCTCTTCAAATACTAAAATAATGGTGCCTGTTATTCAGGAAGCGTGAGAGACAGATGACCTACTACAATCACAATAGATATCAATGGATTTTATAAAGTGATGACCCCTATTCAATACAGAACTCACCTTCCATAATCAGCATAAGCTTTTTTAAATTGTCCTTAACAAAGGGGACAGTTTAAGATACCTTTTCCCCATACTTGCACTTCTACATGAGTATTAGTTTCTTTTATACTACTTCTGCATAACTTTGGATTCTCTATACAGCCAGTTTTACATTCCCCACCTGAGCCACAAGACCATTTCTAATTACAACCAATTTTCATTTTTCACCTCCTATTATTCTATCCTTCTTATTTTTTGACTGTGTTAAAGTTTAATAGTGAAATCTATAGAACAAAAATTTCCTTTTGTATGCAAGTTTATTGGAGTATCGAGCTTTTCAACTACCGCCTCTAATTGTTAAACAAATTTTCTAAGTTATCATCAATTATTTCGTATTACCTTTACCCTCTAAAGATATCCTTTATTTTCTATTTTATCCATTGAAGTGAATCTACCTACCCTCATTATTCCTATGTAAAATAACTTAGTAATCTAGCAAAAGAATTGATCTCGGCATATGGTTTTATTTCGGAACCATTCTTGATCCTATGTGGATTGAACCATACCCCCTTTATATTTGCATTTTGAGAACCACCAATATCCTTTTCTATGTCATCTCCTACGAATAATGCTTCTTCCGGTTGCACATTTAGCTTATCTAAGGCTAATTCAAATATGCGTTTGTCAGGTTTGCTAAACCCCACTTCTTCAGAAATAATGATTATATCAAAACATTCACTTAAATGAGTGTTCATTATTTTAGCTTTTTGCCTCTGAATTGTACCGTTTGTTATAATGGCAACTTTACCATGCTTCTTAATAGTATTTACGATATTTATAGTATGTTGGTTTATCGAAAAACATTGAGGAAAATGATGATTCCAAAAATCTTGGATGGAATTGCTTGGCAATCTATACTTTGGTGGAAACTCATCAAAAAATGATTCCAAGACGGTTGTTTTGTCACTATAGCCATAGCTTCTTTTGTCATATTCTTTGAATCTCTTCAACATTTTATTTTTTGCTGGAAGTGTAATCCCCTCATACCACTTTTCTAACATAATTAAAAACATGTTATCTACTGCCTTATCCCGATCAAGTAAAGTATCATCTAAATCAAATAGCATTGCTTTGTAACCCATCAAATAACTTCACAGCCTTTCGTGCATAATATAAATAACCCCTAGTTCGCACTAAGTATAGAAATAATTTTTTAGTAAATCGGATAATCCTTTGCCTGAACCCTGCTGATTTAACAAAATTATTGCTAGTATTTTGACCTTTCATATTACCCAGTAAAACCTAACATTTCTTCTATATACTCTTTAGAATATCTGTCAGCATGATAGTTTCTTTTTTTATGGCTCTTTTCGTATACATTGTTGCTCTTTCATCTGATTTTTGACTAAATCCTCCATTTCACTGTTGATTTATATCAAAAATAAACGAAATGATGCCCGAAATAAAGCTCTATCCTAGATAATAAATTGATACGAAAGGCCACAATCTTTGCCAAAACAGCCTTCTTTAAACAGTTTGACTTTCATTCAGAGACATATTTTAGCAAGACAGTTGTCGCATTTTGCTTGTTTACTAGAGTCAGTATAGAGTGAATCTACCGCGCTTTGCTTGCAGACCTTCTCCAAATAGAACTTAATCTTGCTCTGTTCTAGTTGGAAAAGAGCAGCACGATGTTAAATGGTTGTGCTTTATTCGGTTTCTTCTCTTTCTTTCATTGGATTAAAGCCACTTTCTCAAGTGGGCTCCAGTTCCTTGTAAATATAGTCCAACGTTGAGGGTGTTATCGTTTCGCTTACTTAAAATAAACTCTTTTCTCTGTTGAAGAACCTCAACATATACTCTTTTATGACACTGTTCAGGGGTTACAAAAATTTATGCCACTATGCAATTGGACCGTATTTATAACCAAAAATGTATGGGCTAATTTATCTTTGAATGTATCAAGGAGTTTTCAAAAATTCTATGAAAGTTAAACCGTCAAAGTTCTTAGTAAGGGTCAGGCCCTTTTTAATATTCTATTTTGATTCTTTAACATGTAAAGCCCATCTAATATATTCAAATAATAATTCCGTTTGCTCTTTTAATTGAATGCTTTCAGAATCTAATATGGCATGATCTAATGCTAGACCATCAGTATAAGAAATAATGGACTTTGAAATCACACCTATATCAAATCGTGGAGAAAATTCTCCTGCCTTTACGCCCGCTTCAATTATTTTATTGATCATTTGATAGAATTGAAGATACCGTTGTTTAGCATGATCCTTCCTTTTTGTTTCATTTCTTCTTGTAATAAAGAACTCAAGCTTTGAAGGTGCTAATGGATCCATCTTATTGGTTGGTTTTTTTTCCTCACCAAGAAATGTCACTAATAAAATATCCCAATAGGAGCCTTTCTGTTTTACCATATCCTCTAGAGAACTATCGATATTCTCCGTCGCATCTTCTGAGATCAACGCTTCAAATAAATCTTCCTTATTCGCGAAATATTGATACAATCCACCTCGACTCACATCAGATTTATCCATAACATCTTTCATAGTCGTTTTTTCATAGCCGTTCTCGATAAATACCGCTTCTGCTGCTTTTAATATCTTAGATCGACGTTGATTCTTGTGTTCTTGATTGACTTTCGGTGGCATCTTTTTTCCACTCCCCCAGAAGCCTCTGGTTCATTTAGTGCTTCAGGTAAAAAGAAAATGAGGGTGGCTGAGATGAAAAAGGTTGCTGAATCAAGATAGAAAACATTGTATGTTCCCAACGTTGAAACAAGGATTCCACTGATTAATGGACCAATAATCTTTGTGCTTAAATAAATTCTTTTAATTTTCCATTCTTCGCTGGTATAAAGATTGATGAGAAGATTCCAATGAGAAACAAGCACCCGTAAACCATCCAAACATTCGTTGCAAGAGTCAATAAAAGAATGAGCCCACCTCTGATCACATCTGAAAAAAACATCAGTCTTTTCCGTTCCATACGATCTGCAACGGTTCCAGAGATTGGTCCTAATAAAGCCATCGGTATCGCCAAGCTTAAAATGACAAAGGACATTTGCATCGGCGTACCTTCCCATTTTAATCCAACTAACGTAATAATCGCTACAATACTTAACCAATCTCCTAAGCTTGAAATCGCTTGTGCGGTCATCAAGGTGATGACGTGTTTATTCTTTTTCACTGAAGAACCCATTTTGACACCCCCTTCAAAAAAACGACAATCATGTCGTTTATTAATCATTATTATATCGACACTATTGTCTTTTTTTAATAGTTTTTTGAAAATTTAGAAATAAGCAACCGCTAAAAAAATTGCCTGACCCCCGGAGAGGTAAAACTTCAGCGCACTGGTGTCAGATTCTTTATTGTTGGAACTATTTATACGAAAATGGATTTTGATGCTGATTTTGGCGCAAAAAAGCACCCTCCCAAAATGGCTAATCAATTTTTTTGTAACTTTCTTGTTTTTTACCTGCACTTTCATAAAGTTTATAGTGACTGTGAGCACAGTCATAACCAGACATATTTCCGCTAGATGCACCGTTGCGGCATCATTCTAACCATCGGAAATGTTTGTCAACTTGTGTCTCTTTCAGGTGCTAAGATCATCTTAGTACCTGCTTTATCATCGCTTACTGAAAGGATTAAGACTAAACCACTAGAATCCATTTTCATCTATTGCGGTGTCTGGAAGGACATAGGGGTTTCGTATACATTGTTGCTAATTCATCTGATTATTGATTAAATCTTCCCTTTTAATTGTTGATTTCCATCAAAAATAAACGAAATGATGACCGAAACAATGCTATATCAACGATAATAAACTGATTCGAAAAGCCTCGATTTTTGCGAAAACAGCCATCTTTTAAGAATTATGTTAATGGACTTTGTTATCACTAGAAGTCGAACCTATCTGGAACAATCTTAAATGAGCATCCACAAATACGGCTTGTGCGGTAGTTTTTTCAATCAGTTAGCAGGGATAAACACCCTTTCACAAAAAAACCAGAGGAAGCGTCCCCTTGGCACCCCCCTTGGCACCCGGGCATTCCTATACTAAACAACTAGAAACGAGCATATGTTGAGATAGGTAGCTTTTAGGTTAGAGTTTTCGCTTTCACTATTCATTCAACCAATGAAAATGTTAATTATACAAGGAGCGGTAAAATGTTTATTTTCATAGAAAAAGCAGTTCTTGCCATGGTGGCATTGCGAATTCTTTCAGGGTGCATCGAACTCGGAGCAGCCATGTTGATGTTAAAATTCAATGATTTAGAAAAAGCTTTCACGATTAACACTCTACTCGCCATTGTCGGACCGACCATCTTTTTTACAACCACTGCAATCGGGCTTATTGGCCTGACAGGAAGAATCTCTTTCCTTAAAGCTATTTGCCTAATTACCGGTGTTTTGCTCATTGGATTGAGTTTGAAAATCAAGTGATCGATTCCACCCGAAATTTATGATACAAAAAAATCACCAACATCCCTAATAGTTAGAGTTGCGGTGATTCTGAGAAACAGATCATGATTGATCCTTTCTGACTGTTACTATTTTTTTGACAATGCGTTTTAAGACAAACTGTTTGAGTGATTTTTGACCATTTAACTATTCAGAACCCCAATGGACTCGATTATTTTGTGGTGGCTTTTAGCTTCACCCGTCAAAAATCATGGGTTTTATGTCTCATGTTACGTAAGGACAAGAAGGGTGAAGGTGCTCCCTTTTGTGAAAACTTGACTCTAGTACACTCATTGTTTGTCGATACTATCTTAATTAGGAGAAGAGATCTGTCCCTTCGATTCCAGAAATTCTTCTACTTTCTTTTTTGTAGGAATCGGTGAAACTGCTCCGTATCCGGTGGTCGATAAGGCTGCAGCCGCATTGGAATATTTAGCTGCATACTCATTGGAGGCACCTGTTAAATACTGCGAAATGAAGGCACCATCAAACGTATCTCCAGCACCCGTTGCATCTACAGTATCAACCGAGAATCCCTCGATAAAACGGTGTTCGTGAGGAGTAGCAACGAGTACACCTTCTTTTCCTAGCTTGAGCACAAGTAGATTTACTCCTAGTTTCATATAGTAATCGGCAATCTGCACGGGTTTCTCCTTCCCTGAAAGCAGTTGAGCTTCATCTAGGCTTGGCAAGAAGATATCGGCTAATGGCGCGGTTGCATGAATGATCGCCCTGGCTCTTGATAGCGGCCAAAGATCTAGACGGAGGTTGGCATCATATGAAACTTTAATCCCATTTGAACGAGCAATCTCAATGGCTTTAAAGACAGCATCACAGCTAGTTATACTGATGGCTTGGCTAATACCAGAAACATGCAGGAGCTTACTACCGATAATTGCCTCCTCTGGTACGTCTTCAGATTTCAGACGACTAGCAGCTGAATCTTTTCTATAATAAGAGAACTGATGTCCATTCTTTGTATGAGAAATAAAATAAATACCCGTCTTTGCTTCGGAATCTTGGGTTACTAGACTTGTATTTACCCCTTCCTTTCTCCATAAATCAAGAAATTGATCCCCAAACATGTCTGTCCCCACTCTAGTAAGGTAACCTACTTTTGCCCCTTGTCTAGCGGCAGCGATCGCGAAATTTGATGTATCTCCACCATAGCCTGGGAGATACGGGCTTTCCTTGGATGGGTCAATCGTTTTGCTAAATTCCATTAATGGTTCTCCTAATGCGAGAATATCCATTTGATAACCTCCTCTATGACTAAATTCTGTATGTATTTTGCTTTCCTATTCGAATCATTTCCTAGATAGGTGCTTCCCCGTCCTCGAAGACTCTCTCCTATCTCACACTTTAATCGTAAATGGTGTAAGCAATGGAAAATGCTGTGAATCGACAATAAATCTTTTGATTTCTAACACACTTCTTACAACTATAATTAGATTTGATCATGCCTCATTATTTACGTAATCCTCGCAAGCAACTTCAGCAAGTTCACTGTTTTCCTTGACACTTCCTTCTGTTGATTCGTCAATTTCCTCATTCGGTACCTTAAAAACATGAACAAGTGGGTCAGCTACTTTCCACTCGTTGATTCATGATTGGTTTTCAATATCGATAAAACAGATTCGTCCTATTTTTTCAACCGCATTATCTATAGAAGCAAATGCAACTTTATATAACTATTCCAATGTTTCTTTTAAAATATTTTATCGAGGAATTTTCTTCCTAAGTTCGCCACTTCTTCACTGTTACCTTCCTCAAGTAGATGTTTATTGACCAGGTCACTGCCAACGCCTACAAACGAAGCACCTGCATCGAAAAATGCATTAATATTTTCAAGGTTCACTCCACCTGTAGGTACCAGCGGGATATCTGGCAACACCGATTTTAAAGCTTTTACATGTCCCGGTCCTCCGGCTGAATTCGCAGGAAACACTTTGACTGCGTTGCTGCCTTTTCTCCAAGCATAGTAAACTTCGTTTGGTGTTAATCCACTCATGATACAGCAGACCCCTGCTTCTTTACAGAGTTCCGGAAGTCCATCGACAATTAATGGTGAAATAATGTATTGTGCACCTGCTTTGATACATTCCTCAGCATTCCGAAGATCCTTTACCGTTCCTGCACCAACAAGGAGATCCTCTCTTTTTGAAAAATGAGTGATTAAGTCGATCGCACCAGGAACGGTTAATGTAATTTCTGCTGTTTGAAAGCCTACAGCTTTTAGAGTCGATACGGCATTGTGAGCAATCTCTTGAGAATCTGCTCTAATGACGGGCACGATTTTATACTTGCTTAATTTGTCAAAAACATGTCTCACCTCATAGGTTTGCATTGTCAGTGTCCCCCCAACAGTTCATCCAGGAAATTGGTTTTTTTCCAGAAAACACTCTTGCAATCTCCTGCGCTGCTTTCTTTTGTAATTTTTGTAACGACTCTTCAGAATACCAACCCGTATGATCCGAAACAACCACATTTCTCATGTGAAATAATGGGGAAGAATAATCGGGTGGTTCGGTTTCAAATACATCAAGCCCTGCTCCGAAAATCTGATCCGTTTCAAGAGCCTCTACCAATGCTTCTTCGTCAATCAATCCTCCTCTTGAGGTATTGACAAGAATTGAGGTTGGCTTCATCAAAGAAATCATATCGCCATCCATCAAACGATGATTTTTACCTGTAAGCGGTGAATGGATTGAGATGAAATCAGCTTGACGGCAGAGGGTCTCCAGCTCAACCTTTATTACATTCGTGTTTGTGTCCATTAAATAGGGATCATAGACGAGCACTTTGCTAAAACCTAATCCAGATACCTTGCGATGAAAAATCCGGCCAATCTGTCCATACCCAATAATCCCTAATGTTTTACCATTAAATGAGTGAATCGGCTCTCTTGCCCCGATATTCCAGCGCCCGTTCTTTACATCTCGATCTCGTGTAACCGTTCTTCGGGCTACACTAAGCATGAGAGCTAGTGCATGATCTGCTACTTCTTCACTCCCGTAATCAGGTACGTTTGCAACATAAATTCTTTTTCTTTTCGCAGCAATCAAATCAATATTATCTACACCTACACCATAGCGGACGATGATTTTACACCTTCTCATTGCCTCAATCACCTTTTTATTCAAAACGGCTTGACGGACCAAGACGGCATCCGCATCTTGAACGGCTTTCATTAGTTCATCAGCGTTTGTAGACACCTGGATTTCACATAGATTCATAGAGAAAGGACTAAGAACATCCTTTTCTATTTCATAGTGAGGATAGTCTGCATTGAGGATAACCACCTTTAAAGGACTCTTTTCTGTCAAAACCCTCCCATCCCTTCTCTTCTTTTTGAAATATAGTTGAGAGGATCGATCTCGTTATATACTCAATCTACCCTCTCTTTCTCAGTTTCTTTTTCGATCTATTAAACAACAACGATTTCTAAATTCACTTATTAAATTGGTTTACTCACTCTTCTTCCAATCTCATATGTGATAATGCTTCCTTCATTTTTTTCATTCTATCTGTCACTTTTTGACCTCTTCGGAGAGCGACACCCACGACTAGAAAGTCTAAGGTCAAAAGATGAGCCATCCTCGATACCAGTGGTGTGAAAATATCGGTATCTTCATCCATTTCAACACATAATGTTTGCGAACATTCTTTTGCCAGAGGTGAATCTGGGGATGTAATTCCAAGCACGATTGCACCAGTTTTCTTGGCTAGGCGAACATTTTCGATCAATTCCTTCGATCTTCCTGTATGGGATATCGCAACGACCACAGAATCTGAATGAAGTACACTCGCAGACATACTTTGCATATGTGAATCAGAGTATGAATTACACGGGATGCCTAATCGGAAAAACTTGTGATAGGCGTCCGTTGCGACAGCCGCAGATGCACCAAATCCCCAAAATTCAATCCAATTTGAAGTAGCCAATGTTTGGACTACCCGTTCTACTTCCTCAGAATCTAGTTTATTTACAAGAGTAGTTAAAACATCAATCGTAGAATTTCCAATTTTACTAATATAATCAGCTGCACGATCCCCTGGAAGCACTTCACGGTGTACGTATTGCTGGCCAACAGCTAGTTCGCGCACAAGTTGGAGCTTGAATTCCTTAAAGCCATCAAAACCTAAAGAACGACAGAATCTAACGACTGTTGGATCCGATACCTTCGCTTCACTTGCCATTTTTCCAATGCTCATATCAGCGATCTCGTGAGGTTTTTCTAACAATACTTCCGCCAATCTCCGTTCTGATTTGCTATATGAATGGATATTTTCCTTTACCGTTTCTATTATCTTCGTAGTTTGTTCCATTTTTCCACAACCTCTAAAATGTAGTAAATTTACTATAATTTAAATAGTAGCAAACTAACCTATGGTCTGCAAGCGCTTTCTGATGTATATTTTATTACGAAAATGTGAATTATTTTATTGAAAAACTGCTCTTAACCAAAATTCCACACTCTTTCTCTATCCTATTATTAAAAGTATGTTATAATCTTCGCGAATGATGTAGTTTTTTTACATTTATCGAATATCTAATTGGGGAGGTTTTTTTTATGCAATACAAACAATTCAATTCTATCGAAGATCCACTATCAGTCGTCGGAATAGGTACATGGCAATTTTCAGGAAAAAGTGATTGGCAAGAGTTCACTGAAAAAGAAGCCATTCACATTGTTCATTCGGCAATAGACAGCGGAATTAATTTTATCGATACTGCTCCGGTCTATGGTTTAGGAAATGCTGAAAAGGTTGTAGGAAAGGCATTGAAAGGAAAAAGAAACGAAGTATTTTTAGCCACTAAATTAGGGCTTCCCTGGAATGAAAACAACGAAGTACGAAATGATTTGTCCAAGGAGAGTATCTTTAAAGAAATCGATGATAGTTTAACAAGACTTCAGGTCGATTACGTAGATTTATACCAAATTCATTGGCCGGACGCAAAGACGGATATACGCGAAACGATGGAAGCATTAGCCGGGTTGAAGGAACAAGGAAAAATACGTCATATCGGAGTCTCGAATTTTTCTATTGAATTAATGAAACAAGCGATGGAAGTTACAGAATTAGTTTCACATCAAGGATTATATAATCTATTGGAACAAAATTCAGACAGCTATCATGGAATCCCATTAGACTACCGGGTAAAAGATTCTCTCCTTCCATTCTTAAAGGAGAATGATCAATTCTTCTTGCCGTATAGTCCATTAATGCAAGGACTCCTAGCAGGGAAAACAACATTTGATACTGGCGTGACCATTAATAACCCTAAACTTCAAGGCGAAAAATTACAATCTTACTTACAAGCCGCACAAGAGATTAGCGAAATCGTTGATAAACCGATTCATGAAATTGCCCTAAACTGGTTGATTAAACAGGATACAGTCGGCCCTGTGATAGGTGGAGCAACCAAAATGGACCACCTGCAAAAAAATATAGAAGCTTTATCGTGGGAAATGGACGAAGATACCTTTACGAAAATTAATGAACGGGTTGAAAAATTAGCGCAATGAATGTAGGATAATCATAATTCTTGATCTTTAAATCAATATTTATTGTCCTTTAATTGTCAATTTCCATCAAAAAAACCTTCCGCAATTTTCCCTTATTGTGGAAGGTTTTTTGTTTTCATATGCCCTTAAAGCAAAGAAGTTCAAACATTAATTGATCAACTTTCTGAAATTCCTAAAAACAATAGCAAGATACCTACTTATAAAACATGCTCCATCCAAAAAATGAAAAACAAATATATACAATGATAATGGAATGAAACCAGATTCCATTTCTTTTCTTATCATTTCTTTAGGCCTTTTTCGTATCTTTTATTGCTATTGGCACAAAAAAATATGCAGTAAGGTTTTTTCGACTGATTTCTTACTTTTTATCTAGAAATGGAGGAGTTTTCAATAGGAAAAGAAGTAGAAGTATTGCACTAATACGAATGAAGACTAGCCCAATCAAGATAGAAATTACTTTGTGTTAATTTATCTACTTCTATCAACCCCTTTTGAATATTTCACTAAACCTCTTTAATGCCCCATTTAATCCCGAATAATTGTAACTCCGTAAAGCTTTATAAACAATATACCACCACCTTTCTCTCCCCACCTATCCTAAATTTCCGGCAATATCTATGAATCTACTTTTCATCCATAGATAAGCTTTTTTTTAAATCATCAATAATAGTGTCACTTCCTGCTTTTTTCATTGAGTCTAAAGATTTGATTGGGTTTATTAACTTTTCACATCCTTATCAATCCTATCTCGTTAACCCTATCGTTTTCTAACTCAACGAAAAGTAGAGCTAGCTTTTAAGCATCACGCTTTGAAAAAATGATCTAGTCCACTATAATATAAAGTAATAATTATCATAATTATCCAACTACTATTACCTTTAGTAGTAGTATCTACGAATTATTGTTCCAAATTAGAAAGGAGAATGGTATTCATGGAAAACAACAATCACCCCGATCAGAAGGATCACACAGCTGCAGGGCAGTGTCCAGTCAACCATCACGATAGTGCAATCACGACAACGACAGCTCCTGGTGGTACGACGAATAAAGACTGGTGGCCAAATATGCTAAATTTGGGGATTCTTCGCCAGCATGACAAAAAGTCCAACCCCATGGGAGAAGAATTCTGTTATAAAGAAGCATTCTCGCAGCTGGATTACGATGCTTTAAAGAAAGACCTTCATAACTTAATGACAGACAGCCAGGATTGGTGGCCTGCAGACTACGGTCACTACGGTCCCTTCTTTATCCGTATGTCTTGGCACGCAGCAGGTACATACCGGGAGACAGATGGACGTGGCGGTGGTTCTTCAGGTTCACAGCGCTTTGCTCCGTTAAACAGTTGGCCGGATAATGTCAATCTTGATAAGGCCCGCCGTCTATTATGGCCCATCAAACAAAAGTATGGAAACAAGATTTCCTGGGCTGACTTACTTGTGTTAACAGGTAATGTAGCGCTTGAATCCATGGGCTTGAAAACATTTGGCTTCGGGGCAGGACGTGAGGACATTTGGCATCCAGAAGAAGATGTGTATTGGGGTATGGAGAAAGAATGGTTAGCGGACAATCGTTATTCAGGTGACCGAGAGCTTGAAAATCCGCTCGCTGCTGTTCAGATGGGTCTGATTTATGTCAATCCGGAAGGTCCTAATGGGGAGCCGGATCCACTTGGCAGTGCCTTCGACATTCGTGATACGTTCGGACGAATGGGGATGAATGATGAAGAAACAGTTGCTCTTATCGCTGGTGGTCACACATTTGGTAAATCACATGGTGCTGGCGACGCTTCTCAAGTTGGTGACGACCCTGAAGCTGCGGCACTTGAAACACAAGGGTTAGGTTGGCATAGCACTCACGGAAGTGGAAAAGGCCGTGACACCATTTCAAGCGGTGTCGATGGTGCTTGGACTTCGAATCCTACTGTGTGGGGTAACGGCTACTTCGATCTGTTATTTGGGTACGAGTGGGAGTTAACAAAGAGTCCTGCGGGCGCTTCCCAATGGGCACCTGTCAATATGAAAGAAGAAGATATGGCCCCTGACGCTGAAGATCCATCTCTCCGCGTGAAGACGATGATGACTACAGCCGATATGGCTTTACGGATGGATCCGGACTATGAAAAGATTTCCCGTCGATTCCACGAGAATCCAGGTGAGTTTGCTGATGCCTTCGCACGTGCTTGGTTCAAACTGCTTCACCGCGATATGGGCCCTAAAGAGAGATACTGGGGTCCAGAGGTTCCAGAAGAAGAGTTAATCTGGCAGGATCCGGTTCCTGCAGTTGATTATGAGTTGTCGGAAACGGAAATCACTGATTTGAAGAAAAAAATCCTAAGCTCTAGTTTAACTGTGAGCGAACTAGTAAAAACAGCATGGGCTTCAGCAAGCACATACCGTGGTTCTGATATGCGCGGAGGTGCGAATGGTGCGCGCATCCGCCTCGCCCCTCAAAAAGACTGGGAAGCAAATGAACCCGAACAGCTTGAGAAAGTTCTTGGAGTCTATGAAGAAATTCAAAGCAAGCTGGACAAGAACGTCAGCCTGGCTGATTTGATCGTACTAGGCGGAAATGCTGGCATCGAACAAGCCGCAGAAAATGCCGGCTTCGAGGTTACGGTTCCTTTTTCTCCTGGGCGCGGCGACGCAACAACAGAGCAAACCGATGTGGAAAACTTTGATGTTTTAGAACCCATTTCAGATGGATTCCGTAACTACCAGAAGAAAGAATACTCTATCAGCCCGGAGGAAATGCTCGTCGACAAAGCGCAACTATTAGGTCTGACTGCCCCTGAAATGACTGTCCTTCTCGGTGGTATGCGTGTTCTCGGCACAAACCACAGCGACACGAATCACGGCGTATTCACTGACCGTGTTGGCTCGCTGACGAACGACTTCTTCGTGAACCTGCTTGACATGGGCATTGAGTGGAAATCAGTGGGCTTCAACCACTATGAAGGCCGCGACCGCAAATCCGGCGAAGTGGTGCGTACGGCCTCACGCTTTGACCTTGCTTTTGGTTCGAACTCAGTCCTTCGCGCTCTCGTTGAAGTGTACGCACAAGATGACAACAAAGAGAAATTCGTTCGTGACTTTGTAGCTGCTTGGGTAAAAGTAATGGACGCCGATCGCTTTGATTTGAAGTAAATCTATACGGATGGCTCTTTTCACTGATGATTCCCGAAACAAATCTATATTACCGTTTATAGACTGGTTCGAAAAGCAACAAAATTTGCGAAAACAGCCTTACGTATGGATGAAACATAAAAAGTACGCCTCCTCCGTCTAAGGAAGAGGCGTACTTTTTTATATTCCAAGGCAATTCTCTGCTTCTAAACCCGAAGCACCTCCCCCCCTGTACTCCCCTTGATTAAAGAACACGATGAATTAATATCCCTTGTTCATTATTCAAAATAACTTTTTCACCGTCCAACTGAGAATGGGTACCCACTCTGCTTACTACTTTTTTCTGTCAGGGCTCCACATTCATCAAACTTGAAAATGAGTGTTTTGTAAGGCGCTGTCATTCTTGAGTACTGTTTTCGCAAAGATTGTGGCTTTTCTTATTAGTCCTCCTATCGTGATGAAGAGTGACTTCAGACATCTTTGCTCATCATTTTTAACCCGTAATGAGGAAAGAAACAAGTGTTTCCTTCCTTTTTTGTATACTACTGCAACAAAGTATGTGGAAAGAGCCTTCTAGACAGATGCTCCCCATTCTCTCTCGTGAAGGTATGCCTACTATTACGAAGATAGATTTCCATACTGATCATATTCCTTTCTAGGTCAGAAGAACCATCCCTTTTGACATATGGATAATTTATGAACAATTGCCATTTTAAACAGATCTAAACTATTATTTCGGTATAATAGGTATGAAAGCGTTTACAATACTATTTTTTTCATAATTGATTGCTAACAACTAGAGATCTTATGATACGAAATTCGATTTAAACTTTTAAGGAGGTCAATGGTTATGGGTTTGCTCTATGAATCAACCGATTTAATTGGATGGGGAATCTGGTTTTTTGTTCTTTTAGGTTTAATTGCGTTTAATGAATTTAGTCGTACGACAAAATGGGGGGGAATTCTACTTTTTCTTATTATTCCGATTGTCCTAACTATATTTGTTTGGCCAACAACTGCCGCACCTGGGAATGAATATGGTACGGGTACTTGGTTTAATTGGGTAAAGACCTATTCAGCTCTTGCAGGTGCTCTTGGTTTTATGGCCATTCGTTATTATCCTTCTCTATTGAAAAAGAAGTGGGTACTATGGTTTCCACCTGGTATATTAGCACTAAATATTCTTGAAGCCTTTATTCGTGATTTCCAAATTTTTATGTATGGCGCGTGGGAGGGGACATATATTGACCACCTTTGGGTAATGTCTGGGCCATGGAATATTATGAATGGAATAGCTGGATTACTAAATATCATCGTCATTTGTGGTTGGGTTGGAATCTATATTTCAAGAGACAAAACGAAAGATATGATTTGGCCTGATATGTTCTGGGGTTGGATTATTGCTTATGATTTGTGGAATTTTGCTTATACTTATAATGCGATATCAGACCATTCATTTTATAGTGGATTAGCGTTATTGCTTGCTTGTACCATCCCTGCCTTTTTCATAAAAAAAGGGGCATGGTTGCAACACCGAGCTCATACCCTAGCTTTGTGGATTATGTTTATCATGACCGTCCCTTCATTTGCCGATCGCTTAGCTCCAGTGCCTACTACACATAATCCAACTGCATTTTTTGTGGTCAGCTTATTATCTTTACTAGCAAATATTGTACTAGTGGCTTATCAGTTTAATCGAATTCGTAAAAATAAGCTCCATCCACTAAAGGATGAGATCTATGCTGAAACAAAAGCGTATAAGAAGGTCATTGAAGATAGCAGGTTAGTAAGCTAATAAAATTCGTACTCTATGCTCACGCCTTTCCAGAAAGGTAGTTGAATTGTCTTTTTTGTGATTATCAGAGATTTGTAACTTAAGCCAGCAAATGGATTGAAATTTAGTATATAGGCATACTGTTGCTCGACATTAATATAACTAGAATTAAAGTTATTAACCTATATAGGGAATCTTAAAGTTTAGCCACTGTTACCTTTAAGATCCCCTTCTTTCTCCTGTAAATCGTGCTGACCTTTAGCATGTTTAGTTATTGGATAAAATTCATAGAAAACAGACAGGAGAGCAGATTTCTACTTTCCCTTTTTAAAGAGATACATTGCGAGACCATCCAATTAGACGGGTAAATTTTCTAGAACAAACGGATGGATTTCTCCGTATGTCCTCCTTCTAGCAACTTTTTCAGTACAGTAAACATTAATATTTTGAAAGAATCGATCATTATTTTTACCTTTGGAAAAGATAGATTGATATTAATCCGTCTTGCGTTATGGCAAAGCTTTAATTGGCTCTGGGTCAGGTTCTTTTATTTGCTTAAGAGTCGCTACGATAAGAAAACTAACAATCACTAATAAGAGCCATGAACTTACTTTTCCTAGATGAACTAAACTCCATGCATCTGCTTGGTTTGGATATTCCCAAGCTCCAAAATATGTTGCGATATTTTCTGCTATCCAGATAAAAAAGCCGATTAGCACAAATGAAAGTGCAAGTGGCATACGATAACGATCTCCATTAACAACGTACGTGACCCATGATTGCCAAAAAACAATAATGACAAGTCCCGATAACCACCAACGAACATCAATCCAAAAATGGTGGGTGAAAAAATTCAAATATATCGAAGCTGCAAGAGGGACAACAACCAAAAACGGTGGCCATTTAATCAAATCAACTTCAAATCTCCTCCACGCTTGGCAAAGATAACTCGCTACACTTGCGTACATGAATCCACTATATAAGGGGACTCCAAAAATTTTGAAATACCCTTCCCCTGGATAAGACCAGGAACCCATATGTACCTTAAAAATTTCAAGAGCAAGTCCAATTAGGTGGAATAATGTGATTACCTTTAATTCGTCCCGTGTTTCAAGCCCAGAATGGACCATCCACCACTGCATCAGCAGGCAGATAATGAGGAGCCAATCATACCTCGGTAGAAAGGGTAGTGGAATAATTTGTGTTATCGCCAATGACGCAAAAATAACGACCGGAAACAAACATGACAAGGCTTGCTCCCACCCAAAATGAACGAGTTGTTTAAGTGCTTTCATTACATGTTCCTCCAAAGTTTTATTCTGAATATATGTAAGTCCTACTTAGCATTGTAGCTAAATAGATTGTGAGTTATGTATTTATGCTTAGGATCATACGAAGTAATTCAGGGTATATCTCAATAATTCCTCATCTCATTATTTTACCCTACCCTGGAACTAAGAACTCCTTAATCCCCCGTTGTAAACTCTATTTTTAAGTCATCCCCCATTTAGCTATGAATCACCTAAATCTTGTTTGAGTAGCTAAGTTCATCAGAACCTAACCTTTTATGAATTTATCACATTTTTTATTGAATTACAATAAAAATATATTGATTTCACCATTGTTATTATTGTTATACAAATTATCCTTTTGCTTTAGACAAGTTAGAATGCAATCTTCAACACTGAGTTGTCCTCTTGAATTTTATGAAAGCCTATGACAAATCTCTTGCTTCCGAAGCAGTAGTATCATTAGTGCGTTTCCTATTTTAGATAAACGGTGAAAAGTGCTTTCTTGAATAAATAGCACAAGCAGAATGAAGATTTCTTCATATTGTATATTAATGAATGAAATGGAGGTGTTATTATGTCTGATCATCATGGTGGTGGAGGCGGATTCGCGCTTATAGTTGTATTGTTTATCCTACTCATTATTGTAGGAGCAGCATTTGTTGGAGGATACGGAGGGTATTAATAAAAAAGGACGGTAAGAATATTCTTATTCTTACCGTCCTTTATTCTTTGCATGGCTGAGAGATGCTTCATTCACGTGCGAATCGAAAATTCCCATATTTACCTTGGATTGGCTAGGTTAAATTTTGGATTGACCGAAAATCTGGAAATTGTGATTGAAGGTCTACGGAAATTCACTCGGCTTTCCTTCTAGTTTTTTCCTTGCTAGGTGGCAGTGAGCGTGTATTCGGTACTGAAAAACATGTCTCACTCTCCGATTCAACCGTTAGCCATCATGCTAGCGGTTGTTTTTATTCACTTCGGATTTCCATCACGTGTCGAGGAGATTTTCGGACTTTTTCTTTTGGGATGTGGGCGGGTTTACCTATATGTATGACGCCTACTATCTTTTGATTCTGGGGGATATTCATTGCAGCAGAAAAAGCTGGATCATATATATAAGGGTTCGTTTTCCATACCATGCCCATTTCATTACTCCACCCTAGTAATTGTAAGTTTTGAATGAGCGCACAAGTAGCAGCAAAATCTTCTTCCCAAACCTTTTGAGATGAATCCTGTTTCATCATGACAATCAAGTGTACGGGACATGTTTCGATAAACTGCTTGAGCTGCTGTTGTTTTTTATCAATCACTTCTTGAGAATAATCTCGGAATACCTCTAAACGTTCGTAACTATTTTTGATCTCATTCATAAAGTGTGGTTTTGCATCGTCACGAATTAAAATAAACGACCATGGCTCGCGAAGCTGATGGTTTGGAGCGTACACTGCATCTTCTAATAATTGTAATACCTCTTCGGTTTCAATATTCTCGTTGGTGAATTTCCGGATTGTTCTTCGTTCTCTAATTGCTTTTTGAAGCGTAGACAAGGTAAACACTCCTATCCCTATTAATTGAAAATCATTATCACTTATTCTAACTATAAATGATAATGATTTTCAATGTCAATAACAAATAAAAGAAACGGGGTGTCCATGGGGACGGTACTTCCGGTATGCTATCATATACATCGCTTACCATTATTAATCTTCAATACTCTCGTTTTGCTCTTTTTTATTTCCACTAACTCTCTGGCTAAACAGATGGTTTCGTTTTGGAGGTGATTACTCCATCATTTTTTAAGCGATTTTGTTATTACTGAAATACGCACCTATTAGGACCAATCTTAAAAGAGTCTCCAAAAATATTACTTATATGAAATCTTTTTTAATTAGTTAGTAGGACAGGCTATCTATCTTCATATTTCCACATCACAAATAAAGAACCAGGGGAATCGTGATGTCAATCGATCCATGAATTCCGAAAATCATCATAGCCATACGAATCAAACCGGACATCTTGAATTTTCTCGTGAAAACTACGTTGTTTGATTTGATGCTGTTGAAATAAAATCAAGTAATTCTCGCGAAGGTAATGTTCTACTTTCTCAATCCAAGCCTCCCGCTTATCTCGATCCGATTCATATTTAAATTGGTTTAAGCACTCTTCAATATACTGTAAATCCTTTTCTAGGAAAAACCTTCGAAAAATGAGTGCTTTATTATAAAATGCGTCTAAAAATGATAAATGCGGGTCAACAGAAGATACTTCCCCCATCATTAATAAATCCGCGTTCTCATCAATGGCTTTGGAATAATACTCACTCATATCAAAATAAACAAGCTTAAGGTGAATGCCAAATTCACTCGCTTCCTTTACAAACCACTCCACTTTGTCTTTTAAGTGTGAAAAATTAGCTGCATAGAACGTTAGCATTTCCCCTTGATAACCTGCATTCGCTAATAACTTTGGTATCAACTGTCGCTCTTTTCGCTGAGGCTTTGATTTATAAGGAAAAAAGCTCGATGCTTCCAAAATGTCCTCCCGCCCTAGGTCTTCCTTCATTTTCTGCACATCTAACACATGATACAGTGCAGTTCGGAACAAATATTTGTGCACGATTGACTGCCGCTGAAAATTGAACGCAATAAAGCGGAAGCCTGATATGACGTCTTCTTTTTGTAAAACCGAATTAGGCTCTTCCTTGCCCTTAATTAAATAATTCATGGCATCCGGCGTTTCACTAGGAACTAGGTAGAATTCAATTTCATCTAAGAATGGTCGCTCTAAAAAATAGTGATCAAACGCCTCGAGTACCACGATTCTATCGGTACATTTTTTCAATTGAAATGGACCAGTTCCAATCCATTTGTTGTCCTCTACGGGCTCATCTTTTGGCAAAATGGATAGATTTGCAGAGCTCATATAACGTAGAAAGAAAGGATTCGGCTTCTCTAGCTTAATCAAAAGGATATAGGGAGAAACACATTCGATACTTAGAATATTTTCAACAAGCCAATCAAGATGAGAATCAGCTTGCTGAAATCGTTCGAAGGTGTATTTTACATCTTCACTTGTGAGCGTCCGCTGGTGGTGAAAATAAACGCCTTTTCGCAAATAAAAGGTCCATTTGGTCGAATTCTCTTCCTCTTTCCAATGAAATGCAAGATGAGGAAGAATTGATTCCATTCTCGGATCGTATCTTACGAGCGTATCTCCTAGCTGTTGAATTAAATAATTATCAAAATTAATAGAAGAATAGAGTGGATCAAGAGTCGTCACCTTCCTTGGTACCATCGTCCTCAGAATGTCTTTTTCTTGATTGATCGATTGAAAACCGAATAGTTTCTGAACTTCAATAGAAACCTTGGCGATCCATGATAGAGGTAGGGGCAACTGCATCAATTGGACGATGTCCTCTAACCGTTCCTGCTTCAGGCATAACTGAACAAACTCTTCCACATCTTTCTGAAACGAAGAGAAAAAGTTCAGCTTGGAAAGATGGCCTCTGCCCCTCCCCGGTTCATAAATAAACTTCCGCTCGCCTTCAAGCTTACGAAGTTTAATTTTCACGTTTTTGCGGTTACAAAACCAGATGGGCTCTAGCTCACTGAGCTTAAATTTGACGGCTTGTTTTTCTTCTCGAGGATACAAATTGGCTCGTAATTGAAAATAGGATAAGTCTAAACTCATGTGGTACCCTCCATTCGTTCTAAAAGGGGTTGCTTTTGAGAATATTATACCCTTTTTACCCCTTATTGAACAAAGCATAATGAGATTAAAGGAGGAATGATACATGTTTAATCAATTACATTCAAATATAAAAATACGTATTTTAACAACCTTTCTAAGTCGTTTAGCAAGTTCCATGATTTTGCCATTCATACCGATTTATTTCACCACCGCTATCAATGCGTACGTGGCAGGCATCCTGTTAATGATCCAAATTGGCTTTGAATTTATTGCGAGTTTTTATGGTGGTTATGCAGCGGATACAATCGGTCGCAAACGAATGATGGTCATTGGGGAATGGATGACGGTAGCCGCGTTCATTGGTATTTTGATTGTGAATTCCCCCTGGATCACCTCTCCATGGCTGACGTTTTTGATGCTTATAATCATTGGAATCGCAACCGGTCTCATTTATCCTGCATCAGAGGCGATGTTGATTGACGTCAGTACAAAAGAAACACGTGCATTTATGTACTCCATTAGCTACTGGGTACGAAATTTTTCATTAATGTTGGGACTCATGATTGGCGGTTGGTTTTTTCAAACGAATCTTTTTGAATTGTTGTTGGCCTTACTAATTCTTTCAATCGTGACTGTATGGATTACCCTCACCTATATTGAAGAAACACATGAGGTAGTGCGAGTAGATGGAGAGAGAGCCAAATTTCGCTTGACCCCTTTTCTCAAAAGCTATCGAGCAGTGAGCTCTGATTGGCCATTCGTTTTGTTTACACTAGGAGGAATAGCGATTATCGCGCTTGAATTTCAACGGGTTAACTTTATCGCCGTTCGCTTAAATAAGGAGTTTATTCCACAAACCTTTGCTCTATCCGATTATCTAGCGTTCAGCCTTGATGGCGTCAAGCTGATCACTCTACTTACTGTAGAAAACACTTTTATCATTGTCCTATGTACAGCGATAGTGGCAAAATGGATCAGTACGCAATTAGGCAAAGAGCAGCTGATTCTCTTTACTGGTTTCCTTTTGTTCGGTTCAGGTTATGCTGTACTCGCTTTTTCCAATCATCTGCTTACACTGTTTCTTGCCGTCATTGTTCTCACAATAGGCGAATTGTTATACGTTCCAACTCGGCAAACCATCTTAGCAGACATCATCGATGACTCTCGCCGCGGCTCGTATTTAGCTTTTAACGGACTCGTAATCCAAATTGGTAAGCTGTTTGGGGCTCTAGGAATTATTGTTGGAGAAATTATTGGTGGGACTGGGATGGCGGCATTTTATCTACTGTTTGCCTTTCTGGCGATTGGCTTTTCTAAGTTAGGATTAGTAAGACGGAATAGAAAAATTAGTGAAAACATTATTTCTGAAATTGTGTAGGTGTCCAAGGGAACGGTTCTTCCGGTATGCAAGATGGAATTGGCTAAGGTGGGTCTTGTTTTCTCAAGGCTGTGTTCGCATAGATTGTGGCTTTTCGAATTAAACCTCAGTTCGTGATGAAGAATGACTTCGGGCATCTTTTCGCATCATTTTTAACCCGAATTGAGGAAAGAAAAGAGTGTTTCCATCCTTTTTTGTATGCTACAGCAACAAAGTATGCGAGAAGAGCCTTTCCCAAAGATCTAAAAGTCCTAATGTTTCTAGCGCAAGAAAAAATTTCACCCTGAGCCTCTCACAGAACCATACGTCACACTCCACGTACCTATGTAAGACAGCCCAAGAAGGCAAAAAAACAAGTTCCATGCCAGAAATAACCATCTAATATCACAACAAAGTTACAAAAAAATATCAAAACCTAAAAAACCATGTAACATAAGGGTGATTTCAGGTGCGGATCCCCTGGGGTATTTATGTTCACTACACATTCGCACTTAAATACACTATCCTACCCCCATTCCAGCAACCCGACCAATCCTGCAATGAACAAAATGCAATCGATACCACTACCATTTCCTAGTCCTATTTGAATTCGACATCCCAGTAACTAACCCCTGCAAAAAATCAAGTTGATTTTCCACTATGAACATAGGCTGCTGAAGGACGGGGATTCATTTAACCTCTATGAAAAAATGAGACACTAGCTTATATAAATGCAAACTCTTAAATTCAGGAATGGATATGTAAGAAAGTAACCTATTTACGTGTCAGACCCTCTTTCGCACAATACATTAATAATTCATAATACTCTGGATTGTGAGTGACGTCGTAAAATAAGCGTCAAACCATGTGGGCATAGTTTGACGCTTACGAAGGTTACCACCCTTGTCTCTCGGAACTGAATCTGGAGTACCTTCCCCTTGATTCATAGATTCTATTGTTTTGACTTTCTAGCTGTTGTAAAAATTGGGTGGGACTTGGTACCTGTCCCTCTTTCTCACTCTTCTTATGCGGTCTTTACTAACCGAATATAAGACCCAATCGCAATTCCTTCACATATGGCAATCACTACACTCATAGAAATGGCTTCATTACCTAATCCAACAAGGGGAGCGACCAATGCGCCTAAGAAAAATGGAAGCAGCCCTAATAAAGCAGACGCGGTTCCTGCATGCTCCGCTTGATTTTCCATCGCTAAAGAAAACAACGACGTATTGACGATCCCTACACTTGCGACCACGAAGAATAACAAAGCACAAATATAGAAAATAGGTGCTTGTAAAACACTACATAGAACGAGCAATACACTGCTTGTTCCCGCGAGACTTAATCCAGTAACCAATAAGGTTTCAAGCCGAAAATAAGAAGCCAATTTCCCCGTCGTTTGAGTAGCTAGAATAATGCCTACTCCATTTAGTGCAAAAACAAAGCTAAACATCTGAGGGGTTAGTCCATAAGTTTCTTGCAGAACAAATGTTGATCCTGAGATGTAAGCGAACATTGCAGCCATAACGAACCCTTGCGTTAACACATAGCCTACAAATACCCGGTCTCTTAATAACAGCCTATATGTTGCTATTACTTCTTTAACTCCTCCCGTTTTTCGGC
This sequence comes from Bacillus sp. 2205SS5-2, assembly GCF_037024155.1. Classification (NCBI taxonomy): domain Bacteria; kingdom Bacillati; phylum Bacillota; class Bacilli; order Caryophanales; family Bacillaceae; genus Bacillus; species Bacillus spongicola. Next base: position 24,565 of record NZ_JAYKTS010000014.1, on the reverse strand, counting down.
GATCACTTGCTAAGGATTCTCGTAAACCAAAGAAAACACTAACGAGCATAACCAAGCCAATTGCGGCTAAAACAGCAAAAACACCTCTCCAAGACATAAATTGTAGTATCTGGCCTCCAACTACAGGAGCAAGTATCGGAGCCAGCCCATTGACTAACATCAACAGAGAAAAGAATTTAGTAAGCTTCGCACCAGAGAATAAATCACGAAGACTCGCACGAGAAATAACCATTCCAGCTGATCCGGCAAAACCTTGTATAAACCGTAAAAGAATAAATAAAGTAATGGATGTCGTAAACACACAAAGAATCGAAGCAAGTGAATATACCATTAAGGATAGAATTAACGGTTTTTTTCTACCATGAATATCACTGTAGGGTCCCAATAACACCTGTCCCACCGCTAATCCAACTAAACAGGCCGTTAAACTCAACTGTGCTACAGACGACGTCGTGTTTAAATCCTCCGCTAATAATGGAAGTGCTGGTAGATACATATCTATCGTAAGCGGACCAAATGCGCTCAAACCGCCTAAAATCAAAATAAAACTTACCAGATACTTTCGTGTATGTTCGTCTCTTTTTACAGAGCTTTCTTCTAAGATCACTATTTTCTCTCCTTTCCTTTTCTAAACAAATCAATCGTAAACCCTCCAGTAACTGTAGAGTCAACCTTCTCTTACTTGCAATCATAATAATAGGCTGTTTTCGCAAAGTTTGATGCTATCCCTATTTTTTCAGCTCGGCTAAAACTTTGTTTCGGGCATGATTTCGTCTGTTTTTGATGGAAACAACTTTGAAAAGAGGATTTAGTCAAAAATCAGCTGAAATAGCCATACTCTATACGAAATGAGCATAATAAAGCCACCAACATTCAAGCTGGTGGTTCATTATTTTCCGAATATATTCGAATTTGAATTTGAGATAAAAGTTCATCCTCCCGATGTGAAATAAAGGGGTCCACGATTCTACGAAACAGAAACGGGCCGTCTGTTTGGTAGCCTTGTTCATGAACATAGTTTAGGAGCTGTTGAAAATTTTCTGTACTATCTACTTTGGAATGTCTAATATAAAGTGTTGCATACATTCCACTAGGAAATGTAGAAATTTTATGGTCTTCTAAATGATAGTGGTTATCTTCTTCCAATAAGATGAAAATACCTTGAAACTCAACTATTTCACCGCTCATTAATTGATTCATTGAAAGTATTCTACCTACTTTGCCTATCATAACTGGTGATACATGGTTAATTTTCTTTTTTACTTTTCTTAGAACATGCTCTACATCAACTAGATCTTTAAATTGACCTTTCACTTCAATAATTTTCTTTTCTTCACAGACTTCTATGAAAGGTTGACCGATGTTTGTGGTTTTTTGGGCTTTTGACAATTCAGCTATTTTGGAGGTCAAATGCCTGTTCACTCGAATCAGCTGGACCATTTTCTCTTGATTGATTTTCTCATATTCTTTTAAAATCGCTAAAAATTCCTCGACAGTACTATGCTCAACCCTTTTTATTATCTCTTTTAATGGAACACCCATCGTCTTTAAATACCCTATCGTGTCGAGAATCTGAAATTGCTCAATATGATAATAACGATAGCCTGTATTCGGATCAACTTCAAAGGGCTTGAACAACCCAATCTCATCATAATATCGAAGTGTTTTGACTGGTATATTATATAATTTCGACATTTGTCCGATTGTAAATTTATTTTGCATTCTTTCTCCTCATTCTTGAAAGTAGGATTTCGATTCTCTTGCTTTGGATGCAGAAGGACCGTCACTCTGCTTCTCTGATATAATCGTAGTTGAAGCATTCCTCGTATTATCCAAGTCCAAAATAAATGATTCTATTGGTTCTACTACCTCAGAATTTATATTTAGAGACACACTGAATATTAATATTTACCCCGTATAAACACTATAACTACTCAGAATGATACCCTTATGCAAACAATAGGTAAAGTCTTAAGATGAAAAAAACCTAAACGTAGAGTACATTAATGTACTCTACGTTTAGGTTACCATGTTTCTCATTATAAACATTGAGTTTACTTGAACCTTCATTAAAAAGGAACAAAAATAAATTTTAAACGGTGTTGTTAAAGGGATAATCTCTTTTTATTCGCTTAGCCACGAATTAGCAAGAAGCATTGCGCCTTTTGCTGCATTGGTATTGGCCAGGGCATCAAGCATCACAAAATCATGAATTATTCCTTGGAAACGAACAGACGTTACTTCTACACCCGCTTCACGAAGTTTGTTTGCATAAGCTTCACCCTCGTCGCGTAATACATCTGCTTCACCTGTAATAACCAAAGCTTTAGGTAAGTCTTTTAGCTCTTCTATGGTCGCACGTAATGGAGATGCGGTAATGTTATTTCGTTCATCCTCATTTGTCGTGTATTGATCCCAAAACCACTGCATACCATCTCGTCTGAGGAAATATCCTTCTTTAAACTGGTGATAGGAATATGTGTTCATGGATGCATCTGTTACAGGGTAGAACAATAACTGCTTTTCTATCTTCGGACCTTGTCGCTCTTTTGCCATAAGCGTTATGGCAGCTGACATATTTCCTCCTACACTATCTCCAGCGACGGTAATTTCACTAGGGTTCATTCCAAATTCCTGTCCCTGTTTAGAAATCCATTCCAATACAGAATAAACCTCTTCAATAGCAATTGGGTACTTCGCTTCAGGTGAAAGGCTGTAATTTGTGAAGACAACCGCGGACATTGAGCCAACAGCTAACTCCCGGATCAAACGATCATGCGTATGCGAGTTTCCAAAAACCCACCCCGCTCCATGAGTATATAATATAACCGGCAGATCTTTTGGAGCATTTTTTGGTTTTATTATTCGAACAGATACCTCACCAGAAGGGCCCCCACTGACGGAAATATCTTCTATATCTACTGGCTTTTTATCTACTGGTTCAGATTGAACCTCATCGACTGTTTGTCTCCCTTTTTCTACGCCAACTTCAAATAAGTAAGGTGGGGTATTTGTCGCCTCCGCAAATTCTTGTGCCTCTTTTTCTAAGACCACATTAGAAGAGGTATGATTTCCATTTGTGTTTTCATCTGCTTTTTTGTTATTCATTCTATTTTCCTCCATTCGTTATACATACCTTAAACGACCATCCCTTAAATCAGGTGGGTTTAGACATCAATATCAATGACTAAAGTCGCAATTCATAACTGAAGTCTTCTCAAAGTCCCTACGCTGAAGCATACTAATTTAGCCTAAACTCCTTCACAAATATACTGTCCAATGACGACGGAGATAGACGACGCATTTGTAAATTAAACAAATAAATGTAAATCATAAATATCTTGATCATTTAAACAAGTTTTATTCCCTTAAGTTATATTCCATTTAATCATATGATGAGCTAAACTTAAAACCATACGCTTTTTACGTGCTATAATGTCCCTTTCACTTGCAATATTAGCTTACTGACCATACAGGAAATAAAAAACTCCATAAAATGGTGATTGATTCAGTTTTGGATTACAAAATTAGAAAAAGCAGTCTAAAACGGACTGCTTCTTTATTATGTATTCGTAATTAAAATCACATATGAAATCGCAAGTTTTGAGTAATTATTTTCGTTTATTTATATGAATATTCCATAGATATAATATTATTAGCCTGTTTTCTAAAATGTTGTGGTTAATAAATAATAAAACAAAGGGTTATGGGATTTTATGTTAATATAAGGATCTTTTCGTATACATTGTGGCAATTTCATCTGATTTCTAATTAAATCGCCCATTTCACTGTTGATTCCCATCAAAAATAGACGAAATGATGCCCGAAACTAAGCTATATCACCATTTATAGACTGGTTCGAATAACAACACTCTTTGCGAAAACAGCCTAATATAAAGATTCGCTGGGAAGTATGATTATGAGTGTCTATCAGCCGTTATCTCTATTTATCTATCTGTTAGTCTTAGGAATTATCTATACTCCAGTATGTATTCATACAGTTAGCAAGCAAAAACTTAACTTTATCGAAATAATGCTTGTTGGATTGTCTATGATTAGTTATTCACTTGTCGGCCTTTATATGGTTGGAGGAGCATATTATTCCGATGGTGGATATTCAAAGAATGGGTATTCTTCTCTTTTATCCACTTATGGTTTACCGGAATTAACCCTCTTATCCTCCCCCTATATTTTTGTTGGTTTGGCTGTGTTTTTAGTGAAAAAGTGCTGAACGCATCTGTTTAGGAGAAGAATATTTTGGTTTGTACCTATTAATTTGTCCGTGGAATTGAATGATGTAGGTTACTGATAACGGAGAGCTTCTTACCGCTTTTTCTTCGTAAGGCTGTTTTCGCAAAGTTTGTTGCTGTTAAAACAAAAAATAGATGGTTTCAACTATCTTTATCAATAATCATACTTTAATGATACGAAAAGATGCTCGAAACCCTTCGTAAACGTGAGATACAGACTGATTCGTTCAGCCACAACCCATGTGAAAACAACTCGAATAATAAGAATAGGAATCCTGTTGAGCATACACTGCATTTCCACTAAAACGAGTAACTAATCGACAAAATTCCAATGAGAGTTAGGTGTAATCCTCCACCTCACCGAACCGTTCAAATTATTCAAGTTTATAATACTCTTTATACCACTTAATAAATGATTTGATTCCTTTCTCAATTGAAGTAGTCGGTTGATAACCAATCGCTTGGCTTAGTTCATCAATATCAGCATAAGTTTCTTCTACATCCCCTGGTTGCATCGGAAGATAGTTCTTTTCCGCTTTTAAACCAATATTTTCTTCAATGAGCTTGACAAAATATTCAAGTGCAATCGGGTGGTTGTTCCCTATGTTATACAATTGATAAGGTGTATCATTTGATGGACCTTTGATTAGTAAACGATAAATCGACTCGACTACATCATCAATATAGGTGAAGTCTCTTTTCATCTTTCCATTATTATAAAGATCAATCGGTTCATTCTTAATCATCTTATTCGTAAAAGAATAGTAAGCCATATCAGGTCTTCCCATAGGTCCATATACAGTAAAAAATCTTAGTCCGGTAGTGGGTAGCTGATAAATATGGCTATAAGTCGACGCCATGGCTTCATTGGCTTTTTTAGTGGCGGCATAAAAACTAACGGGGTGATCTACTCGATCATGTGTAGAAAAAGGAATTTTCTTATTCGCTCCATAAACAGAACTGGAAGATGCATAGAGTAGATGATTTATTCGGTAGTTTTTACAGCATTCTAACATCGTCGTAAAGCCCATAACATTTGATTGGACATAGGCGTAGGGATTTTCTATGCTGTATCTTACCCCTGCTTGTGCTGCCAAATGCACGACGGCGTCAAATTCACTTTCCGCAAATACGCCATCCATAAAAGGGATATTTTCAATGGATCCTTTTTTGAATTGAAAATTCGAATCCTTTTTCAAGAGACGCAAGCGATCAAATTTCAAGGTTTGATCGTAATAATCATTGATGTTATCTACCCCTACAACGGCGATTCCTTCCTCTAGTAACCGTTTGGAAAAGTGGAAACCAATGAACCCAGCACAGCCAGTTACGAGAATCCGGTCAATTGGTCTTATCATTCTAAACCCTCCTTTCTTATATTAGTCCTGTGAGTACAGGTTGTACGCTACGAATCATCTACACTGGTTAAGCCTACTCCCGTATAAGTAAAACCTAAATTTTTCATTTGAGATGGATCAAGGGCATTCCTTCCATCAAATAGTAAGGGTTGATGGACGAGTCGTTTTACTTTTTTCCAATCCATATCCACGATCTCTGGCCACTCCGTTAGTAACAGGACTGCATCAGCCCCTCTTACCGCCTCAAGCGGGCTCGTTACACAATCGACATTTGGAAAAAGTGAGTTGATATGGTGATTTGCTTGTGGATCGAACGCGGTTACAGAGGATTTTTGATCGAGTAGGGATTTGATTATTTTCAAGGAAGTTGCCTCTCTTATATCATCCGTTCCTGGCTTAAAGGAAAGTCCGAGTAGCGCAATATGTTTATTTTCTAATGTACCAAGGGATTCTTTCACTTTTTCCAAAAACCAGATGGCTTGGGTTTCATTCACTTCTGAAACAGCTTGTAGGATGGTCAAAGCTGTTTTTTTCTCTTGTGCTAGAGCCATGAGAGCCTTTAAGTCCTTAGGAAAACAAGACCCACCATAGCCTATACCCGCTTGGAGGAATTGCTTTCCAATCCGACTGTCTAATCCCATACCAGTTGCGACTTGGTTCACGCTTGTACCTGTAAGTTCGCACAGCCTCGCTAGTTCATTAATAAACGAGATTTTCGTTGCTAAAAAGGCATTCGATGCATATTTAATCATTTCTGCATCTCGAATGGACGTAAATAGAATAAATGTGCCAACATCCTCATATAACTCTTTCATTTTTTGTTGAGCTTTGGTTGAATCAGAGCCAATAACTATACGCTCTGGTTGCAATGAATCTTGCAGTGCTTTTCCTTCTCGTAAAAATTCGGGGTTAGACACCACATCAAAAGGAACGTTTTCATTCCTTTTTGCTAACTCTTCTTGGATGATCAATTTCAGCTTGTCACCTGTGCCCACCGGAACCGTACTTCTCGTTACAATAACCTTATACGAATCTATCCATTTCCCTATTTCACGAGCAACTTCTTCCACATAAGTTAGATTAGCCCCTCCTTCTGGCGTTGCAGGCGTTCCAACCGTGATCATAATTATTTCGCTGCTTCTAATACTAGCCGCTAAATTATTCGTTATGTTTAACAATTGTCTATTCAATTGCATCTTCAATTCGTCTTCGAGCCCCTCTTCATAAAAAGGTAGCTCAGATTTCAAAAGTTTTTTCATTTTATGTTCATCTTTCTCAACTACCGTAACGACATGTCCATAATGTGCAAAGGATACACTAGTTGTAGTCCCAACATACCCGGCTCCAATTACAGTTATTTTCATTATCTACACCTCCAATCACTTTCAGATCATTGCCATAAGTTTTATCCGCCTACTCTCCTTTGCGCCTTTGCTCTTCTGATGCAATGATCTTTTTCATATAGGAAAGGATATCGCTTCTGAATTCAGGTCTCTGTAAGGCCATATCTATAGTAGCTTTGAGAAAGCCCAATTTATTCCCGATATCATAACGGATTCCTTGAAATTCATAAGCTAGTACAGCTTGAGTCTGATTCAATTGGTTTATCGCATCGGTTAATTGAACTTCCCCGCCCTTATCTGGTGACAAGTCTCTCAGTATATTAAAAATTTCAGGTCTTAGCACATATCTTCCCATTATGGCATAGTTCGACGGGGCTTCGGATGCGCTAGGCTTTTCCACTAACGATTGAACGTTAATTGTGTTTTCCTCAATGTCATTTCCCTTTGGTTTAATAATTCCATAGTTCGAGACATGTTCTACAGGAACTTTTTGAACACCTACAACGGATGTTTGAAATCGATCAAAGACTTCTATCAACTGCTGCAAACACGGCTTATCCGATTTTATGATGTCATCCCCTAACAATATGGCAAATGGTTCATCTCCTATAAAGCTTTTCGCACAGTAAATCGCATCTCCTAGCCCTCTTGGTTCTTTTTGACGAATGTAATGAATATTAGCAAGAGCAGAAATTTTCTGTACCTCCGCTAATAGAGACTGATTATTCTTTTGTATGAGCATCTCTTCAAGCTCAAACGATTTATCGAAGTGATCTTCTATCATTCGCTTGTTTCTTCCACTGATAATGAGAATCTCTTCAATTCCTGAAGATACGGCTTCTTCAACGATATATTGAATAGTAGGTCTATCAACGATCGGTAACATCTCTTTTGGGAGAGATTTCGTTGCTGGAAGTAATCTTGTGCCAAACCCGGCCGCTGGTATAATAGCCTTCCGAATTTTCACCTTTATTCCTCCTTTCTTTCTATAATTCTATGTAAAACAACGGGAATTGATTGGAGTGTTGACGGATAACATCAAAAAAAGGCTCATTTTTCTTTGTAAAGCAACCTTTCTTCGATTAGATTCCTTATCGCCCGTACACTAATTCGGATTAATCATATATTAGAATGAAGTATTTACTTTGCCTCTTTTCGTAAACCTGGTTGTTATTGACACTATAAACGAATGAATTTTTCTGTTTACTACTGACGGTGTCAGGAAAAAACGAAAAGATTCTGTGAAAACAACCTTTACTATAAATGAGTCCCAGCTACCATTTCTTTTTTTGAAGGTAAAACGAAAAAAAATTTATTAGGGAGGAATAACATGAATAACGAAATTGTTCCATGGGAAGAGGATTTGACCGATGAGTTTTATGTACCTGAATATATAGTCGAAATCGGAAAAGAAGTTCTGAAATCCTATGATTTTGATGTGAAAAGCATGGAGGTTGTCACCACTAAACTAGATAAAGGAGGAGCTATCTGGAAGCTTGAAACAAATAAGGGTCCAGTCGGATTTAAACTCTTGCACAGACGTCCCACTAGAAGTCTCTTCTGCTTAAGCGCTCAAGAATACTTAGTTGATGAAAAGGAGGCAAGAGTTCCCCCAATTGTTCAAACGAGGGATGGGGAAAACTTCGTTGAATTAGGTGGAAAGCTTTGGTTTGTTGCAGAGTGGATTGAGCCACTAGAGCAAGTGAGCAAGGATTTAGAAGGGGCAAAGCAATTATGTTTCGCATTAGGAGAATTTCATGTGTTAACCAAAGGATACAAGCCCCCGGAGGAAGCTGAGATGGCTTCGCGAATTCACAAGTGGCCAAGAAGCTATGAAAAAGTAATTGAGAAAATGGACTGGTTCCGTACTCTTGCCATTGCTTATAACGAAATGCCTGCTAGCTCTACCATTTTAAGCGTAATTGATCAATTTGAAGAAGATGCCAAGAAAAGTCATGAACGACTACTTGAATCAAAGTATTTTGAACTAGCTCAGCAAGGAAAACAATATTGGGGATTGGTACACCAAGATTACGGTTGGTCAAATGCTCAAATGGGGAAAGATGGCATGTGGATCATCGATTTAGATGGGGTTTCCTTTGATATCACCATTCGCGATTTACGAAAACTAATCACAGGAACAATGGCAGATTTATACGGGTGGGATGTCAATTGGGTTCGAGAAATGATTGGTGCGTATCACCAAGCAAATCCCATTTCCTCAGACTTATATGACTTGCTACTGATTGATTTAGCCGTTCCAAATGAATTTTATAAGAATGTAAAAGAAATGGTGTATGAGCCTGAAATTTTCTTAGATGAAGTCACTAGTGAAATGATTAATACCATCGTCGCAATTGATAAGACAAAATGGCCAGTTTTAGAAGCCATTAAAGATGACTGGAAAGGAGTGGAGTAAAATGAAAATCTTAATGATTTGCACAGAAAAACTGCCAGTTCCACCCGTTCTTGGCGGAGCTATCCAAACGTACATCTCTGGGACATTGCCCTATTTAAGTAAAGACCATGAGATTACGGTTCTCGGGATTTCCGATCCCTCTCTACCCGATCAGGAAACGATCGATGGGATTCAATATGTGCGAGTGCCTGGTAAAATTTTAGAAATTTACCGGATAGGCGTAGTAGAGTACGTTGCAGCAAACCAATTTGACTTAATTCATATCTTCAACAGACCGAAGCTAATACTCCCCATCCGCAAAGTAGCCCCTCATACAAAACTAACTTTAAGCATGCATAATGACATGTTTCAACCTGGTAAAATCGAACATGAAGAAGCTGCGGCTGCTCTAAAAGAAATTTCTAGTATTGTGACAGTTAGTGACTATGTTGGGAATGTGATTCGTTCCTTTCACCCTGAAGCTGAGCCAAAACTGAACACGGTTTATTCAGGAGTCGATACCACTCGATTTTTACCTGGTTCGCATCCAAGCATGCAAAAAATACGTAAAGAGCTGAGAGAAGCTCATAATCTAGATAATAGAACCGTAATCATGTTCGCCGGTAGACTCTCGCGCAATAAAGGAGTCGATAAATTAGTAAGAGCCCTTCCTGACCTTTCTAAAAAGCATAAGGATTTAGCCTTAGTAATTGTCGGAAGTAAGTGGTTCAGTCAAAACGATGTAACTGACTATGTAGCATACGTTAGAGCGCTAGCAAACAGATTATCTATTCCCGTCGTTACCACTGGATTTGTCTCACCAGCTGAAATTCAAAAATGGTATAGTGCTGCAGACCTATTTGTCTGTACTTCGATTTGGCAGGAGCCTCTCGCCCGTGTTCACTATGAGGCTATGGCAGCTGGGCTTCCGATCATAACCACGGCCCGCGGTGGAAATCCTGAGGTTATTGATATCGGAGAAAACGGATTCATTGTAGAAAATCCCAATATACCAAGTGAATTCGCAGAAAAGATCGATCATGTATTAGCGAATAAGACCTTAATGGAAAACATGGGTAAAACAGGGAGAAAACTTGCAGAAACCTTATACGAATGGGACCGGGTGGCGGCTCAAATATTAGATGTGTGGAATCGATCTATGCAGGAAACTCCCGTGGAAAATAGTGAAAATGAGCAAAATCTTGTTAGTGAAGAGGTCATGATAACTCCTGATAAACTCTCACCACTCACTGTGAATGAGCAACAAGAGAGCCCAACCATAGAACATACAGAAACTTCGATGGAAAGTAATGAGTTTGAGCAAGACCTGGTTGATGAAAGAAACACGATAACTCCTGATGAACTCTCACCACTCGCTGTGGATGAGCAACAAGAGAGCCCAACCGTAGAACATACAGAAACTTCGATGGAAAGTAATGAGTTTGAGCAAGACCTGGTTGTTGAAATAAACACGATAACTCCTGATGAACTCTCACCACTCGCTGTGGATGAGCAACAAGTGGACCCAACCGTGGAACATGTCGATCTGGACCAACCTGTACAAGTAACTTCAATCGAAAGTATTGAAGATGAGCAAGACCTGGTTGATGAAGGGATTACGGTAAATCATGAAGAACTCTCACCACTCGCTGTGAGTAATGAACATCTGAATGAAGACGTGGTCGATGAAGAAGAAAAAGATTCTAAAAGATCCTGCAATCGAAAAAATCAGAAAGATTCTAAAAGATCTTGCAAACGAAAAAACCGGAGAGCCTCTAAGAGATCCTGCAATCGAAAAAATCGGAGAGACTCTAATAAATCCTGTAAACGAAAAAATCAGAGAAACTCTAAGAACTCCTGTAAACGAAAAAATCAGAGAAACTCTAAGAACTCCTGTAAACGAAAAAATCAGAGAAACTCTAAGAACTCCTGTAAACGAAAAAATCAGAGAAACTCTAAGAGATCTTGTAACTAAAAAAAGCATAAAAATTCAAAGAGATCATCCAAAAGGAATAATTCTCACAAATAAAACAGGACGAGGCGGAGAGTTTGGGACGGATTTCCGGTCCCCCCTCCTTCCTTATCCTTGTTTTCGTTAACCATGACTATTTATACTGATTCGAGCCGACCTCTACATAATCCATAATCCTCTTATTAATCATGAATATATAGTACATCCATCACCCAATGAATTAATTCTCTTAACCATTCCTCTCTTCCTGTTTTCATCTTCATATGCCAATCGAACCGTCCGACAGAAAAATTCGATATGTATAAGAAGGATCGAGAACGATCACCTTCTGACTTTCGATTTATGAGTTTCGTCTAGAACTACAATCTCCACTTTTAAACTTTCAATATTTTCAGACAGTGTGAAAGTGCTTCTCACTTTGTCACTAGCCTAATGATTTGCATTATTGGGACACGAGAAAACCTTACTGCCTGTTTTTCCTTGCATCTAGAGAAACAAAGTATGCGAAAAGAGCCTTATGAAATGACTGCTACAAACACTACTCTATTAGGGAAAAAATCTATTGAAGATATAATAGATTTTTTCCCTAATAGAGCAATAAAAATGATAAAAAGGGTTCCAGATGGATTTGAGGAGCAGAATACTTGTAAACTTCCCACACTCACGTTCCTTCAGTAGCAATGCATCTATATTTCCACTAGATAGTGAACATGTCCACACAAAATAATACTATTCACATACTATATAGAATACCTGAGGATTGTGAGGTGATATTTATGAGCTCTGGTTATGGAAACAGCTTTGTGTTAATTGTTGTTTTGTTTATCTTGTTGATCATTGTAGGTGCATCTTTTGCCTACTAATGAGGATGAAAGGAAGAATTTTAGATTTAATAGAGATTCTTCCTTTTTTTAGTATGTGATAATAAGCAAGGTTGGTATAGCTATAAACCCTGCTAAAATAACACGTTCAAGGAAACAAAGAGACTTTCATTATCCTGTTGGAAGTAGTCTGTAATTACAAGTAATTGATAGGTTTTGAGCAACACAAAAAAGACACATCAATCAAATTGGATTGGTCAAATTTATTCAACAATCATCTCACGACACAGATCATTATGTGCTTCTTTTGTTTTGTTTGAATTATTCAAATTACTTTGTTCCATTTGGTCTATCGATATATGAGGATTCATTACTAGGGTATCTAAGTCATATATTCGGTTGAAATTTGGTGAGGTTGCATCTAATAAAACTAATCCATTAAATTTGTCCGGAAATAGCATCACATATTGTAATGTACATAGCCCACCAAAAGAATGACCCATTACAATGATCTTTTTTTATACTAAATCACTAGTATTGTTTATACACTTACAGAAAATTCATTCTATTTATTTTTGAAGATTAGATCCAAAAAAGGAAACACTCCAATAATAGTGGTTCCATCCATTTGGATTTTATTTACAATAAGACTTTAGTGACAACGACAGTTCTTTTGTTATGGCTCTTTTCGTATACATTGTGGCTATTTCATCTGATTTATGATTACATCCTCCAATTCACTGTTGATTTCCATGAATTGCAGACGAAATGATGCACGAACCAATGCTATATTATAGGATAGTCTATTAAATTCAACGTTTGGTGGGGTTACGAACAAGGAGCGAACACCATACAATAGTAAAATAAAAAGAATTAAATAGAACTGGAGTGAGTATGAATTGGAGAATTTTTTTCGGGGGAGTAAAAATATAACTAAAAAACAATTAACTAACTTCCAACTAATAGGAGACGGGAAAGATGGTGAAGTCTATCGTCTTACAGAGGACAAATGTGTAAAGTATTTTTTCAAAGAAGAAACTCAGCAAAAAGAACTTGAAGCACTTCAGGTTGGGCAAGCCTCTTCAGTCATTCCGCGCATATATGAATATGGAGAAAATTATATCGTAATGGAATTTGTGCAAGGAATATCCTTCGCTCGACATATGAAAAGACAAGGAGAAATCAATGAAGAATTAACTGCCAAAATTCTAGATGTGTTAGAGGAATTCAAACGAATTGGGTTTACCAGATGGGACACAGAAGTCCGACATCTATTAATGAATGAAGAAGGACAATTCAAAGTGATTGATCATAAGCGAGCCTTTTCCACTTCGACCACTGTTCCAAATAAATTGCTAAAAGGTATTCAAAAATTCGGATTAACTGGTGAGTTTTTAAACCATGTAAACAAGTTAAAACCCGAGCTATATAAAATCTGGAAAAAGCATAAGTAATATTATTTATTTGCTTATAAACCAGTCTTTCCGATAGGCTTTTTCCGTATCCTTTCTTGCTCTTGGCACACAGAAAAAAAGGCAGTAAGATTATTTCGATTGATCTCCTATTTTTCATCTAGTACTGAAGAGTTTCTCATTAGAAAAGGCTGTTTTCGCGAAGTTTATTGCGTTTCGTATCAGTTGATCATTTACGAAAAGCGGAAGTAGCTGCCCTGCGGCGTCAGGCAAATGAAGAACTCGGAGGCGATGCCTGCATCGCTGGAGGGTTATTCATTTGACCCCGAGCCGCAAGCCACTGTAGCTGGATCACGAAATACGGAAGTGGCTGCCCTGCGGCGTCAGGCAAATGAAGAACTCGGAGGTGATGCCTGCATCACTGGAGGGTTATTCATTTGACCCCGAGCCGCAAGCCACTGTAGCTAGATCCGTCTGTTTTTGATAGAAATCAACAATGAAATGGAAAATTTAGTCAAAAATGAGATGGAATAGCCACAAGTTATACGAAAAGAGCCTTAGAAAAAGAGCAAGAAGTTATACAAGTCAAAGATTTTACCCCTATTCGAAAAACCACAATCTTTGCGAAAACAGTCTGCCAATAAGAAGTTGGAGGAAAGAAGTTGTTTCATTTTCGTTTGGACAAACTTAGTCGTGAATCGGTTATCTTCGTTAAGTTTAATAATTTTCCAGAAAAAAAGTGCAGAACTCTGTCTTCTCACAAAGCACTGCACTTACCTCTTAAGGTGTATTAAATTTTCTTTATAGTCACACCATCTAAATGAGTAAACATTACATCCCCATCTCCGTTTGCCCATACTAAATAGTGACAATCAGTGGAAATAAAACTTCCATCACAATCAAGTTTATCTTTTCCTGCAAATACTTCGATTTTATCTCCCAGCTTAAAGACTTTATTCAATTTCTCAGAAAGGCTCATCTTTTCCAACTCCTTCTTTTCTAGTAAGAGACGTCTATATATGTATATTTTCAAAACGAATAATTGTTAGGGCGAGTACCTAGCTTTCAAATGAAAAAAATGACTGGAATGTTCCAGTCATTTTTCACCTCTAAATTATAACTTACGGACTGTAATATTATCTAAGTTAGAAGTGTTCAAATCTCCGTTTTCATCAAACCATACTAAGAATCCTTCTCTTGCAAGAACAAATGCACCCTCTTCGATTTCATCATCGCCAGACAAAACCTCAAGCTTATCACCTAGAGATAAAATTCTATTAAGAAAGTCTGCCATGTTACCACCTTCTTGCCCCATTAAATCTGCCACATTTTTTTCCTCCCTTCACTTTGTATACTCTATTTTTATGCGTAAAGAACTATTGTGGAAAGGCTGATAACCATGTTCATATAAAATATTATTATTATTTTCGTTTGTCCTTTCTTTTGTCTTTATACAAAGGGGAGATTGGACTATTGAGATTCAGTTCTTCATCTCTTTCGATTTCTTCAAGCAAAGATGGTATGTGAGCTGCAGTATCGCCCTTCTCTGCTTTAGAATCAAGTTTTGTTTCATCCACCTCAATATTTTCCCGTTCAAAGGATAATTCCCCCTCAACTTCCACTTCGGCTGTCGTCTCTTCTCGTTCTTCCACTACGGTAATGGTCGCTTCCTCTTCTATTTTTAATTGTTCTTCAATCGAGGTTTCTTCCTCCTCGGTTCTCTCCAGTTCCAAAGGTATTTCTTCCTCTTCTCGTTTTTCCACTACGGCAATGATCGCTTCTTCTCTTTCCAATTGTTCTTCAATCGAGGTTTCTTCCTCCTCGGTTCTCTCCAGTTCCAAAGGTATTTCTTCCTCTTCTCGTTTTTCCACTACGGCAATGGTCTCTTCTTCTCTTTCCAATTGTTCTTCAATCGAGGTTTCTTCCTCCTCGGTTCTCTCCAGTTCCAAAGGTATTTCTTCCTCTTCTCGTTCTTTCACTACGGCAATGGTCGCTTCTTCTCTTTCTAATTGGTCTTCGATTGAGGTTTCTTCCTCCTCGGTTCTCTGTTGTTCCAAGGTTAATTCTTCCTCTTCTCGTTCTTCCGCTACGGTAATGGTCGCTTCTTCTTCTCTTTTCAATTGTTCTTCGGTTGAGGTTTCTTCCTGCTCGGTTCTCTCCAGTTCCAAAGGTATTTCTTCATCTTCTTGTTCTTCTACTAGGGTAATGGTCGCTTCTTCTCTTTCCAATTGTTCTTCAATCGAGGTTTCTTCCTCCCCGGTACTCTCTTGTTCCAAGGTTAATTCTTTCTCTTCTCGTTCTTCCACTATAGTAATGGTCGCTTCTTCTCTTTCCAATTGTTCTTCGATCGAGGTTTCTTCCTCCTCGGTACTCTCTTGTTCCAAGGTTAATTCTTCCTCTTCTTGTTCTTCCACTATAGTAATGGTCGCTTCTTCTCTTTCCAATTGGTCTTCGATCGAGGTTTCTTCCTCCTCGGTACTCTCTTGTTCCAAGGTTAATTCTTCCTCTTCTTGTTCTTCCACTACGGTAAGGGTCGCTTCTTCTCTTTCTAATTGGTCTTCGATTGAGGTTTCTTCCTCCTCGGTACTCTCTTGTTCCAAGGTTAATTCTTCCTCTTCTTGTTCTTCCACTACGGTAAGGGTCTCTTCTTCTCTTTCTAATTGGTCTTCGATCGAGGTTTCTTCCTCCTCAGTACTCTCTTGTTCCAAGGTTAATTCTTCCTCTTCTCGTTCTTCCACTACGGTAATGGTCGCTTCTTCTTCTATTTTCAATTGTTCTTCGGTTGAGGTTTCTTCCTCCTCGGTACTCTCTTGTTCCAAGGTTAATTCTTCCTCTTCTCGTTCCTCCACTACGGCAATGGTCGATTCTTCTCTTTCTAATTGTTCTTCGATCGAGGTTTCTTTCTCCCCAATACTCTCCAGTTCCAAAGGTAATTCTTCTTCTTCTCGTTCTTCCACTACGGTATCGGTCTCTTCTTCTCTTTCTGATTGTTCTTCGATCGAGGTTTCTTCCTCCCCGGTACTCTCTTGTTCCAAGGTTAATTCTTCCTCTTCTCGTTCTTCCTCTTCGGCGATGGTCACTTCTTCTTCTATTTTCAATTTTTTTTCGGTGGAGGTTTCTTCTTCCGTGACACTTTCCAGTTCCTGCGTAAACCCTACTTCTTCTATTATTGAAAGTTCAAGGGCTGGTGATTTTTCTACACTGTCTGAATGATCTACTTCCAACAGGATTTCAAATTCTTCTGTTAGATTTTCCTGTGCTAAAACAACTTCATTTTTAGCCTCTTTTTCAAAAGCTGGAAGGTCGCCTTCATCAGAAATTTGTTCGACGTTTTTATTCAGTTCAGTTTCTTCTGGTAGTTCGCTTTCCGCTTCCTTTTCAGAAGTGAGACCTAATTGTCCCTCACCAAGCAACTCGTTCTCGTTTACATCCTGCATGAACTCTTTTTCCTTTTCTAACTTAGAAAAGTTGATGATGTCTTCATTAATGGGAGACATTTTTTCCCTTTTGCTATTTTGGTGTTTTTTTGCATTTTCTGCATCTTTTTTGGACTTGTGCTTTTTCTTTTTTGACGAACCTATTTTTCTAATACTGAATGGTCCGGTCAAGTCTTGAAAGTAAATACTACCTTCCTCATCTACCCATATTAATAGGCGGTCTACCGCATCCACAAAGCTTCCTTCTGTGATCAGTTCATCTTCGAAAAATATTTCAAGGCGATCACCTAAATCAAACATTACATTCAACATTTCTGCTAATGATTTATGCGTAAATGAATCGAAAGTAGATTCATCTTTCTTTCCATGTTCATCTACTTGACATTTTTCTTCTCTTTTCAAGGGATCGTTTTTCTTCTCCTCTTCTGACGAATTTTCATCCTCAAACATTCTCCTTCACTCCTATTCTTCGAGTCCTTTTATCTTTATTACTATATGTTTGAAGAGTTAGAGTGTATAGCCTATTTTTGTTATAAATACCTATAATCTAAGCACTATCTGGTCCTATTTGAATAAGTTGTAAGTAACTCAAATAACGTGGAGTGACAAATATGAGAAAATGTTATCTTTATATAAATGAATACATCATTCCTGAAATTTATTCGCCGTATTATTACGATGATTTTATGGTCCCTTGTCATAATCAATCGACTTTTATTAGTGATATATATAAAGAAAATACAATGCAGCTTGACAACAATCCCTCATCTATTGCGGATTCTTCAGCTGCTAGGAATATAGGTAGAATGGTTCAAGAGGCAAGAAGAAAACAAAACCTTGGAAAGAAGTTACCCAACGAATCACGTACGTTCGATATCTCATTAGCAAACGAAGATCAACATTATGTTCTCTCTAAATTTACAAAGCAGAAAAAGAGTAAAAAAAGACGAAAAAACGCTGTCTTAAAAACAAGCGGACTAGGAAAGTATGTGGTGGATATTCACGATGCCTTATATTACTCAAAATATGATCCTAACAATAATCATCAAGATGAAAAACACCCATATACTTTTCAAAAAAAACAAACGAATCAAACACCAGCGAAAAAAACAAATCTTCCTTCCTTTTCAATTATAGATTTTGAAGTTGAAAACAAGACCGACTCTGAAGACATTGATGTGATTCATCTAGCAAACAAAGTAGAAGCAACTGAGAATACGGTAGAAAAACAGCCCGAACAGCCAAGAAAAACCTTCACTTCTAGTATTCGTCCTCCTTCTCCTGAGTCAGAAATTCAACATCCACTAGAACCTCTTGACTCTACTCCTTCTAAAACATTTACCGATAGTCCTGACATGAGTGATCCACAAATCATCCAAAATAATGACTCTGCAGATGAAAGTGAAGACACTCCTTATCAAGAACACCCCTTTACGATTAAAAAAAAGCAAAAAGACGACCACACATCTTTCACTTCCTTATTAAATAAACAACTTGTTCTTGGAGATTCAATCAATGTTTATGCAGGTAATAAATTACTAGATAAAAAGGGAACTTTTGTCACTGCAGGGAAGGATTTCTTCATTTGGATTGATGGAGAAGGAGACGTAAGGCTGCAAGTAATCAGTGGAAGTCTAAGTGTAGCCAAAGTAAAAAGAAATCAGTAACAATACTCTCATTTAGACATTAGCCTCCGCTAATGTCTGTTTCGCCTCCTTTCCCTTTTACATATAGTATTGTAATACCAAAACAGAATGAGGTGAAGTGAATGAACAAAACTGTATTGATTATTGCAGCACATCCAGATGATGAATTATTAGGCTCTGCAGGAACATTAAAACGACTAGTAGACCAAGGTTACCATGTCGTTTCAATCATTACAGCACTTGGAAGAAAAGAAGAAGCGCATCATATTCAGCAATTTTCTAGAAAAGCCAATAAAGAAATCGGTATCAAAAATGTCATCTTTTTAAAGCACACAAACCTAGAGCTTGAAATGGTGCCTCTTCATGAATTAACGAAAGAAATTGAAGAATTAATAGAATTATATCAACCAGTGAAAATTTTCACTCATCATTATGGTGACCTCAACCGGGATCATCAAATCACATTTCAAGCCGTATTAACAGCTACTCGGCCCATACCAGGTAAGCCACCTATAGAAATTATTACATTTGAAACAGTTTCCTCAAGTGAGTGGAACATTGCGACAAACGATAAATCATTTAAGCCAAATTATTATGTTGATATCACTACCACGTTCGAATCAAAAATCGCGGCTCTTAAACACTATGATGTAGAAATGAGAGAATTCCCACATCCACGTTCATATGAAGGGATAAAATATTTAGCCAATATCCGGGGTATGACAGTTGGAGTTCCGTATGCGGAAGCTTTTGAAATTATTAGGAGGGTTTGGAGTTGAAGGAGTTAATATTCCCCTATCCACACGTCGTCTCTGCCTTAGATCAGTACTATAAAGTAAAATCATCCTTCTCTACTAAATCTTCTAGAAGGAAAAAGCGGAAAAGTCGCAGAAGAAATCGAAAAACAAAAACAATGGAAGGTACGCCCAAAAAAAATCTTTCGATATTAATTGCCACGTTTTGGGATTATCCACATACAGGTGGCTTGTCGAACTACATCACCACGTTGAAAGAAGGCTTAACGGCTTTGGGCCATCATGTAGACGTAATATCACCTGCACAATTCCCTGAAAGGAAAGTGACCAAATTAAGAGAGATTGTCGTACCTGAATTAAAGGAATTTTTTACTGACCGCTATGGAAGCTGTTCAAGCAAAATACTACAAAGCACAAGACTTTTGTATATATATGAACAAATGATGAAAAGTATCAATCTAAAAAAATACGATATACTCCATGCACAAGATATCTTCACTGCGAATATATTGGGAAGATTTAATGAGGAATACAATAAACCGCTTTTATTCACCCCACACGGTATGTTTACCTTTAGTCGGGTGAAGTTTAACCGCATTCAAAAAGGTTCTGTTGAAGAATCCTATTACTTACAAACCGAACGCCAAGCGATTCAGTACGCATCACATATCGTTGTCATTAGTGATTCATTCCGGACTCCATTAGAATCATTGGGAGCGAAACAGGAGAATATGACCACGATAAATACCGGGATAAGCATGAACACCAGGCCAAAAGTGAAAGCCAATCAACAAAAGCTCATTCTTTCTTGTGTTGCTAGATTAGGCCCGCGGAAGGGACACACCTATATGTTTGATGCACTTGCTAAAATCAAAAAATTCACTAAAAATGTAGAGGTGTTAATTGTCGGTGATGGAGAAATGAGGTCAGCTCTTGAAGCACAAGTTAAGAATTTACAACTAGATAATGTCCATTTCTTAGGAAAACGAGATGATGTTCCGGAGATTTTAAGTAAAACAGATATCTTTATCCTACCTACGATCAATGATAATCTTCCTATCTCAATTATTGAAGCCATGCACAGTGGTACGGCCGTTATTTCTACTAATTGTGGGGGCATCCCCGAACTAATTCAAGATAAAATTACCGGGATCCTTGTCGAACCAGCCGACGCAAAAAGTCTTGCTAAACAAATTCAGTTATTAATCAAGTCTCCATCTCACCGCCAATCTCTAGGAGAAAACGCCCAACTCTATGCCCAGAAACATCTCACAAGTGAGGCCATGGTTTCTGGCATTTTCAAGCAATACATTTCGTTATTAACTGGAAAGGAGGAAGAATGATATGGCTAAACACCCTGCAGTCGTCTTGGACTTTAGTGCCAATGGCGTCGGCATCATACATACACTTTCCAAAAAAGGAATAGATGTGTATGCCTTCGATACAGCGAGTGCCTATCATAAAGGGCGATCTCGACTAGCTACATGCGGAATTTGTCCAAGTCCACTCACACAAGAAAGAGAATTGCTTTCGTTTTTAATCGACGTCTCTATGAATCTTGAAAAAAAACCAGTCCTTTATGCAGGAGCAGATGATTATGTTGTCTTCATTTCAACCTATCGCCATGAACTTTCTAAACACTATTTATTTCTCTTCCCAGATCACGAACTCATCAAGGATTTATTAGATAAAAAGAAGACCTATGACTTAGCGTTAAAGCATAACATTCCTACGGCCAAAACATACTTTGTACAATCTCAGTCACAACTTGAAGAGGCGATTCCAAATCTTGAGTTCCCGTGTATACTCAAACCTGTTTTCGGACACGAATTTAGAAAACATTTAAACAAAAAGGCGATTCACATTAAAGATGAGCATCAATTGCGGACAGAATTCCCCATTTACCGAAATTTCGGAGAGCTCATCATTCAAGAAATCATACCAGGAGATAATCAATCTTTTTATAAAGTAGCCACCTTTTTTGATGATGACATGAATTTGCTCGCCCTCTTTACACTGCAAAAAAATCATCAGTTTCCAATTCAATTTGGTACTGGTGCCCATATTGTCAGCAAACGAATCCCCGAACTTGTTGATATTGGCGTACCACTTTTACACACGCTGAAACTAAAAGGAATTGGGATGATCGAATACAAAAAAGATGATCGTGACGGAAAATATAAGCTGATTGAGATCAATCCCCGTTTTTGGTTAACTCATAGCTTAACAGGCTCAGCTGGTGTTGATTTTGCTCATCAATACTATTTGTATTTAACCGATCAAAACCCACACCCTCAACTTGAGCAAGTGGAGGGTGTTCAATGGATCTATATCGTTCGCTATTTTTTAACCTTTCTTGAGAAAAGAAGAAGTGGTGAAATGTCGATCCGCGATTTTTTCAGTGGGTTTAAAGGTAAAAATGTTTTTGCCCTTTTTTCCATTACCGACCCGATGCCTTTCGTCAGAAGCTCAGTTTCACATTTATGGAATACATGGAAACGAAAAAGAAAGGGGTGATCAACAATGTATCAACCGAATGAACTGTATACCCTGTTTCAAAAAAACGATTCTGATCACAAGCTCTCCACTTCTTTAGGAGAAAAAGTAACAATAGTTGCTGCATCTATTCAGTGTCTAAAATCAACCAAACGGAGTAGTATATATAGGCTTGAGTTGAAATCGAAAACCAAAAATACGCCGATGATATTTAAAATGTATCATGCTGCAAAATATAAAAATGAAATAGAAGTGAATATGTATAACCGAGCTCATTCATTTTTGAAGGAATTCCTTCCAGCTATTTACCTTATTGAAACACACGGAAATGAAACATGGGTGTTTATGGAATTCGTTCATCAAATCCGTGGGCAATTGACTTTCACACCCAAACATTTCGACTACATTATCCCTACGATTGCAAAACTTCATTCCCATACATTTGAAGATAAATTCAAAGATGAAAAAGAAATATTTCAATCTTGGTTGCCTCTTTATAACTCTGGCAAAATGAAAAAAGAACGAGAGAAATACATCGCTAATACCGTGAATTTTTTGCATGAAGCAAAAAAAGACTCTCGAGTAAAAGAGCTAATCAAACCGCATTATAAATCACTCCTTAAATTGTATAAAAACGGGCCTGATTTTTTCCCCGAATTAATAGAAAGTGGCTTTTCGATTACCCATGGGGATCTGCATATGCAAAATATTTGCTGTAAGGACGTCTCAAAAAATGAGCCCTGGCAAATTCAATTCATTGACTGGGAATCGGCTAAATTTGCACCAGCCATGTTCGATATGATTGTTTTGGTTGAAATCCTCTTAGCTTTTCGCAAGGATTGGCAAAGTCGTGGCGAAGAGATTCGTACACATTGTGTCGATTTGTACACGACTGAAATGAAGAAATATGGCATTCACTATCAAACCGATCCACTACAACTTTATAAAATGGCCTATTTACAACGAACACTTGATAAAGGTTTGCATACACAATTTAGAAGACTGTTTGAAAATCGCGGCGGTGAACTTCTTCCTTACCATTTAGAAAAAATAGCAACTTGGGGAAGTGAATTGGGCGTTTACAAATAAACGAAAGGAAGGATGAGAATGTGAGTAACGATTGGAATAATGAAGGTCCCTCTCTCTTGATCCATCCCTCCCTTTTAACCGTGATGGATTCCTATTACAATTTAGAAGGGGAAATGGATACATTTTTGCCCATGCAACACTTTGGTCAAAAAAAGAGTAGGAAAAAATGTGAGCAGTTGAAGATCTTGTATGTTACGTTCTTTGAATATCCCCATACTGGTGGATTATCAAATTACATCACTTCCATTAAAAGAGGTTTTCAGCAAATGGGGCATGACGTAGATGTGTTGGCACCTAACCAAATGTCTGAGCATCGTAGAACCAACACCATTCCTCTTATTGCTTCTCAAGCAAGGGATTTTTTGAAAAAAAGATACCGACTTGAAAATGAAAAAATCGTCAAAAACCTAAGCTATTTATCTGTCTTTCAACAGTTTCTTTCTGAAAACAATTTAGAAAAATATGATGTCATCCATGCCCAAGATTTATTCTCACTTTTTATTTTAGGGCAGCTCAACCAGCAATATCAAAAACCGTTATTTTTTACTCCCCATGGACTCTTCACTAAAAGTCGCTTAAAATTCAACAAAATGGAAAAAGGTTCAATTGAAGAAGCCTACTTTAGTGAAATAGAAAAGCAAGGAATTCAAGCAGCCGATGAAATCATCTTAATTTCCGACTCTTTTCGCCCCTCATTAATCGATTATGGCGCAAGCGAAGAAAAAATGACAACCGTGCATACAGGAATTGATTACCAACCTTTACCCAAAAAAGAAAACGAAGACAAACTGATCATCACAACTGTAGCACGACTATCACCGCGCAAAGGTCAAGACTTACTTATAAGAGCAATAGCAAGCCTAAGAAAAGAACTACTAGTCAATGTTGAATTATGGATAATCGGTGATGGCGTTATGAGAAAAACATTAACAGAACAAGTTAAATCGCTTCAATTAGATAATGTAATATTTTTTGGTAAACGAACCGATATCGCTGAGCTTTTAGCTCTGTCTGATCTATATGTATTGGCAACCATCAATGACAATTTCCCTTTATCAGTTATGGAGGCCATGTTTTCTAAGCAAGCGATCATATCAACCACCTGTGGAGGTATACCTGAAATGATTCAACATGAAAAAACAGGGATTCTTTGTGAACCAGGTAATGTTGAAGAGCTCGCAATAGCCCTAGAAAGATTAATTCAAAATCAAGATGAACGGAGAGCATTAGCTGCAGCAGCTGAAATTTATGCTTCTCAACATTTAACGACAAACGTAATGACTTCAAAAATTCATTCCGTCTATTCCTCCTATTTTTAAAAGACTCTTTTATTGAAAGGCTGTTTTCGCAAAGATTGTGGCTTTTCGAATAAAAAGGAATCCCTTGACTTGTATGATTTCGTGCTCTTTTCCTAATGAAAAATTCTTCATTTCTAGATTAAAAAGAAGAAATCAATCGAAAAAACCCTACTGCCTGTTTTTTCTTTGTGTCAAGAGCAACAATGTATACGAAACCCCATGTCCTGTCAGACACCGCAATGAATGAAAATGGGGTCTAGCGGTTTAATGATGCATTAAACTGTTCATCC